>NZ_JAVJUO010000078.1:0-64071 GCF_040220555.1 Coleofasciculus sp. C1-SOL-03 | reverse complement strand
TTATCCCACAGATTTTCTCCCCAAAGTATTAAGAAAATCTTAAATATACATGGGTACGATTCGAGAGAGCTAAATTGCTAGAATGCTTACATAGTCCGGGTTTAGGCTTCTTGAGTCAATCTGTATGGGGGGAACTTCAGTTTAACTCACCTGAGAAAGCCAGAATCACTTTAGACATCAGGCTTGTTAACCAGCATTTTCTCAACCACAGGATCGAAGATTAGCTCAAATACTGCTGCTGGAATGAAACGCCGCAACAGCCTGAGAGAGTCATCCGCGTCTTGACGATTATAGTAACGGGCGACAACGCAACGCTGACACTTGGGCAAAATCCGAACAACCGCCCAAGGGCAATCCTGTAGATGGCTTGAACGTTCTATCATGGTTGAAGGTCTCCTTTTCAATACGGAATGGAACCCAAAAGGCAGCGACGATCTGTAGGAGGTGAAGCGCTGCCTTTTGTCTTGCAAGCCCTGCATTCAGAGGAATAGGGCTTTATGCTAGGGGCGAAACCCTGAGCAATAAAGTTATCATAAATGCTAACTAATTACCTGTAAAGTGTTATTATTAAAGTTAACAATTTTAGCTTATGCTTTTTTGACGTAATCAAACCTATGGGACAGGCAGGCAAAGCACTTCGACACGTACTAGAAACATACAGCATCAGTCAAAGCAGTCTGGCAAGTGCATTGGGAGTTGATCGCCCGGTGGTATTTCGCTGGTTCCATGAACAAACCGATCCGACGGCTGAAACTGTCGCTAGTATCGTCAGAGTGCTTCGAGAACTCAATCCAACCGCCGCCAAGGACTTTATCCAGTTTTATCTGGTTGACCCAACTCAGGCTGGAGAAATGGATCTGATGGCGACTCCCATCCAAGAATTGCCCAAATCTGACACAGTGGATGTGTCGGCATTCTCTAGGCTATTAAAAAAAACGACAAACTCCTACAAATATCTTTTTTTTATTTCACTTTTGGATATTGCACAAAGGCGACAGTTTGATGTTTTATCACCAATTAATTTCCAAGAGATTATTATTGAAATTCTGGCGAATGCTTGGTATCCGCATACTTATTTCAAGCTATCCTTTGGTCTGCAAGATAAAATATCTGATAAATTAGACTCTCTTAGTATTGATATTTCGGATACAAAAATAATTTTTAACGATACAGACAAAAAACACTTGCGGAGAATAATTAGCGATCAACCCATAGAAGATATTGTTTCAAGTCTCAAACGATATGTACCATTTCTCTTGATTCGACCGTTTTTTGAACAAGAAGTAAAAGCAAGCAAGGCGGGTAGAAAGAAGCGAACGAATCCGGGTGATGACGAACAAGAAATTGTCAACCTAGCCGCCGCACTATTTGATAATAAAAAACCGTTGTACCGCTTTGATGCGAGTCTCTATAAGGATTGCAGTTCGATCACGTTACATCCCGAATGGATATCATACCTAGAAAATAACTATTCAATTGTTCGCGCTTGGGCAT
Source organism: Coleofasciculus sp. C1-SOL-03 (assembly GCF_040220555.1). Lineage (NCBI taxonomy): Bacteria > Bacillati > Cyanobacteriota > Cyanophyceae > Coleofasciculales > Coleofasciculaceae > Coleofasciculus > Coleofasciculus sp. C1-SOL-03. Next base: position 62,577 of record NZ_JAVJUO010000078.1, on the reverse strand, counting down.
CTTGGAAATGGCTCAAATATATGCAGCAACGTAATCCTAATGTTCCTGCCATTGCGAACAAGCTATTCCCACCTCAAGAAAGAGGTTCTCTGAATCATCAAAAAGCTTACTGGAAATTGATTTTACAACAAACGAATCTACAGTGCATTTACTCGAAGCGAACTCTACCTTCTTCGGGTTTTTCCTTGGATCATTATTTGCCTTGGTCATTTGTAGCTCATGATCAGCTTTGGAACTTAATCCCAACGTTTCCAGATGTTAATTTATCAAAATCAAACTATCTACCTAATGATGACTACCTTGATGAATTTATTACTCTACAGCACTTAGGACTTTCTATTTCCCAGGAAATTATGGGGAGTAAAAAATGGAGTAATTATGTTGAACCTTATGTCACGGATTTAAAAATATCTGATGAAAAGGAGCTTCTTGATTTGCAAATTCTCAAATCTGCTTATGAATCTACTCTCACTCCTTTAATATCTATAGCCGTCAGACAAGGGTTTAGTCAATGGTATTATCGATAGTCACAGATGTAAATTAATAGAATCCAGAAGAACTGGTTAATTTACGATAATCAAGACAATGCTGCTGTTTATTAAAATCTCTAACTTCCATTTATGGTAGTCTAGGGGTAATTACTTACTTTCTCACGCTAAAAGATTGACTTATGCAACTAGAAGATTACTTGGACTTCATTACCCCTGATGACATTCGTATTAAAGGCACACGGATTGGAATTGAAACCATCCTGTACGAATACATCTATCGCCGCCGTACAGCCGAAGAAATAGCCCAAACTTATTCCTCGTTAACTCTAGAGCAAGTTTATGCTACGATTCTTTACTACCTGCATTATAAAGAAACAGTAAGCAACTATATAGGAAACTGGTTAGAGTATTGCCTACAATCCGAACAAGAGCAGGATAACAATCCTCCCCCTGCTGTCGTAAGACTGCTGAAATTAAAAGCCGAGCAAGAATCAGGAAAAGTTGCTCTTAATGAAAATTCAAGACCCAATTATTCACATTCCTTTAAGGTAGGTAATAGCTAGAGTGGCGGGTACACCTAATTTTGTGGATGACGCTTACGCCCGGAAACCGTAGGGGCGCACCGACGTGCGCCCGATTTAACCGTAAAATCTCTTCCACCATTTTAGCTGTGTCAGTCCACTACCATCGTGCATTAAAACTCTTGGTAACTCACCGAATCAACTGCTTTGCGATCGCAAACCCTTCAATTTCAGTTTTCCCATGACTCATCTAGGGAAAAATTACGGATATTTTTCAGCACAAAGCATCTATTTTCTCCAACTAAATCCCCCGTACAAACTACTGGTAAGCGTTCCTGATAAGCTTTAACGGCTAAAGGATAGTCTGCTGCTGTTAAATCAAACTGAATTTTACGAAATTTACCGACAGCACATCCCATCAAAATCACACGTCCAGCTTCACCCAACTTGTCTAACTGAGTAATAATTCCCTGAACTTGAATATTTGTCGCTTTAGTGACTAAATCACCTAAAATTTGAAAGTAAGAACGATTTTCCACAAGTGCTAGCATTTGCACCACCTCATAAAGGCGTAACGCAAAACCAGGAATTTCAGGCTTCAATGGTAAAACTATCTCAAATTCTGGCTCGGAATTAGCTGGCAATGTCCAAATCGAAGCTTTCTCTTCCATGCGATTTTGTTCATGCCAACCATGAGATTGTAGATACTTAGCAACTTCTGTCGGTTGTATACCCAGTAGTAAATCAACATTTTGAATCGTTGGTTTCATAATGTTTCTCCTTTTCCCAGACCGTCCATACGCGATCGCCAACCACTCAATTTCAGTTTTTCCACGACTCATCTAGGGCAAAATTACGGATATTTTTCAGCACAAAGCAGCTATCTTCTCTAACTAAATCCCCCGTACAAGCGATAGGAAGCCGTTCTTGATACGCTTTTATGGCAAGAATGTAGTCATGGTTAAATAACTCCATCTGAATTTCTCTAAGTTGATCACACACGACACCTAAACTGACAATTTTACCGCTTAATTGGTCAGCATTAGGGGCATTAATTTGCCGAACAATTCCCTGAATTCTTATATTATTAACTGTAGTAATTAGTTCGCTAATAATATCAAGCTGAGAACGATTTTCTTTTGTTTCCAGTGTTTCCAAAATAACACTAATAGAAACCGGAAAACCTGGTATGTCTTGATTCAGAGGTAACACAATAGTCACCGGCTCTCCTACCTCATTTCCTTGCATCCAAATTGAGGCTTTATCCTGCAAATGTTTCTGTTGATGCCAGCCGTGATTTTGCAAGTAGTTGGCTACTTGTTGAGGTTGGATTGATTGCAGAATATTAATATCCTTTACAGTAACATTCATAGAGTTTCTCCTCTGGCGATACATTGCATAAGACTTTTTAGGGCATTCACCGTAAATCTATTTTCTCTAGGAATAGACACAGTTACAGTTTCCTGATTTTCTGTCGATGCTTCTCCAGCTAGGGATATCCAGTAACCACAACGTTTGAGACAGAGTTCCTCTTCTGATTGATATAACCAGTCATTAATGTGATCAGGTACGACAACAGCCACGAGGATTAGAGGTGGATATTGCTGGGGAACTCTCAGTTCTTCATGATTTTTAACTTTGAGTGGATACTTCAGATAATTTTCATCTAGAATTGCCCTTGAAGTACATTTGAGTTGAACGTAAAGCTGAGGATTCCCCATTATTCCCTGCACACCAATCCCTGTAAAAATTAGGTCGATTCCCAGTTGATCTAAGGGCGTAGTTGTTCTCTGGAAGGAATAACCTGCGGCTGAGGCGATCGCATAAACATAAGCATAGCTAAATTCTTCTTTTTGAATGTTAATATTAACCCTGATTATACCCCCTACCCAGTTAGTGTCCAGTTAAGCTGTTCGGCATTTAAACCTTAATGTCAAGAATGGCTCCCATCCTTGTAATACGAGCATCTTGTACCCAATTTAAATGCATTACAGCTTATCCTAAATTGAATCATGCCCCTATCCCAGCCGTCTAGCCAATCCCGCCCCATATACCTCGATTACCACTCCACCACCCCTACTGACCCCAGAGTGGCAAATCAAATGCTACACTACATGACTACCGCCTTTGGTAACGCTAGCAGCATTGACCACACTTATGGAGATGAAGCCGAACAAGCTGTCTCCCAAGCCGCAACTCATATCGCTAACTTAATCGGATCATCCGCCAAGGAAATTATCTTCACCTCTGGCGCAACCGAAAGCATTAATCTCGCCCTGCAAGGATTCGTCAGATTACACCATAGTAATACCTCAAAAATACCCCGCATTGCTGTCTCTCCAGTGGAACACAAAGCCGTTTTAGACACTTGCAATACCCTCGCCAAAAAAGGATTAGCCGAAATCATTAATCTCCAAGTTGACTCCCAAGGTAGACTCGACTTGGATGATCTGGAAAATATCTGTAAAAACGGCATTTCCTTGCTGTGTATTATGGCAGCCAATAACGAAATTGGCACAATTTATCCCATTCAAAATATCGGAAAAATTGCCCAAACCTATAATATTCCCTTCCTCGCTCCCCCAGCTTCCAGACGTGCCATGGCACGTCTCTACTCCCCCACAAGACTTATTCAGCAGACCCGAATTAGGTCACTAACTCGGTAATTCGATCGCGAATTCCGTTCCTTTACCGGGAGTCGAATCGCAGCGCAACTCACCCCCATGGCGTTCCACGACAATCTGATAACTGATGGATAATCCTAAACCCGTTCCCTTACCCACAGGTTTGGTGGTAAAGAATGGATCAAATATGCGTTGGTAAACCTCGGTCGGTATTTCTGCACCATTGTTTCCCATATAAATCACCACCTTTGCACCACCCTGATTCTCGCTATCCTTAGACCCTTCCTCACCGGGAATCACAGCCGTGCGAATCCATATTTTGGGTTCAAAGTTCAGGTCAGATTCAAGTTTATCCTCTAGCGCATCAATGGCATTACTGAGGATATTCATAAACACCTGATTAAGCTGACCCGGATAACATTTAACCTTAGGGAGTTGACAATAGTCTTTAATCAGATGAATCTGAGGACGGGAGGATTGCTGTTTGAGTCGGTGCTGTAATAACAGCAGGGTATTATCAATCCCTTGATGAATATCGACCCGCTTATACTCCGCTTCATCCAGACGCGAAAAATTGCGTAAGGATTGCACGATCTTAGTGATGCGCTTCGCCCCCTCTCGCATGGATGTCAGCAGTTTAGGAAAATCATAGCTGATAAAATCGAGGTCGATACTATCGAGTTCTTCCGCGATCGCGCTGACAGGTTCCGGATAGTGCTGTCGATAAAGCTGGACTAAGTGGAGTAGGGTTTGAGCATACTCCGTGGCTGGCTCGATATTCCCATAGATAAAACTGGTGGGATTATTAATTTCGTGGGCAATTCCCGCCACCATTTGCCCCAACGAGGACATTTTTTCGGCTTGAATCAGTTGGGTTTGAGTGCGTTTTAATTGATTGAGAGTGAATTCTAACTCCCGTGTTTTTTGCCGCTCTCGTTCCTCCGCCTGCTTGCGCTCCGTGATATCTGTAATTGAACCAACAGCGCGGACAGGATTGCCTAATTCGTCCCAATGTGCCTGTCCCCGCACCAACACCCATTTATAACTCCCATCTTGACAGCGCATCTGATACTCTAGGGAATAATCAGGTGTTTCTCGGTTGAGATGGCGCTCAAAGGTGTCCTGAACTAAGGAGACATGATCTGAATGAATATAACTCATCCATTTGTCAAACGTATTGATAGTCTCGTAGTCATATCCGAGTATTTCCAGACAACGGGGTGATAAGAAATGCTCATGGGTAATCAGGTTATAATCCCAAATCCCATCATTATTGCCTTTAAGCGCTAATTGCCAGCGTTCCTCACTCTTTCTCAGTTTAATTTCTGCCCGTTTGCGTTCCGTGATATCTTGTCCGATGCCAATACTGGTGCCATCACTGAGGCGAATATTTGCCCACGAGGTTTCCAGAATTTGACCGTTTTTAGTCCGCAGGCTGAAATCTTGCCATTTTCCGGAAGCCTTGAACATAAAATCCAAAACCTTCTGGCGATCCGTTGGATTGGGATAACATTCGGTTAACAAATCAATCGTATCTAGTTCTGCTTTATCCCACCCTAAAACCCGTTCCACCTCTCGGTTAACTAATCGAATATGACCCGTGGCATCATAAAAACAAATCATCACCGGAATATGGTCAAAAATCTTTTGTAACAGTTCTTTCTGATAGCGGAGTTGTTCTTCAGCTTGTTTACGTTCGGTGATATCGCGGGTAGACCCCACCAGTCGCACCGGATATCCGGCGTCATCCCAGAGGGCTTGGGCGCGAGACTGGAGCCACTTATAGGTTCCATCCTGACACCGGAAACGATATTCAATCGCGTAATGGGGTATTTTTTGCGCCAGGTAATCTTGTAGACTCTGATTAACTAGGGAAAGATCATCGGGATGGAGACGATTTTGCCATCCCTGAAAATCAAGTTCAAATTGATCGTCATCGTAGTCCAAGATTTCCCGGTAGCGATCAGAAATCAAGGCTTGACCCGTAGTTATATTCCAATCCCAAATCCCATCCTGATTCCCCTGAAGCGCTAATTGCCAACGTTCTTCGCTTTCCCGCAGGGCGGCTTCGGCTTGTTTGCGATCGCTAATATCAGTGGCGGTTCCTAAAATTTGCTCCGGCTTCCCTTCCTGGTTCCAGGTAAAGACTGTCTCCCGACTAGACAGCCAGCGCCATTCCCCATTTTTGTGCTTAATCCGATATTCTAAATCAAACACCTGGTCAGCTTGGGCGGTTTCCAAGTGCTGAAAATGGTGGAGAATTCTTGGTAAATCATCGGGGTGCATCAGCGTCACCAGAAGATCATCCTCCATCTGGATCACGTCTTCCGGTGTATAGCCAAGTAGGTTCTGGATTTTGCGATTAAAGTAAAGAATTTGCTTATGGATGCGGTCATAAATATACAAGATGCTGGGATTTGCCTGCGTAATCGCCCGCAGCAACCGTTGGTTTCCTTGCAGGGCTTCTTCAATCTGTTTTCGCTCGGTAATATCTTGCATTTGAGCAAGACTATACAAGGGGTTACCCTGACTATCTCGCACCAGGGAAACGCTCAAGAGAATCCAGATACTATGTCCTTGTTTATGACTATATCGCTTTTCTAAATGGTAGTAACGAATGTCACCGTTGAGGAGTTGACGGGTATAATCGCGTTCTGCTTCTAAGTCGTTGGGATGGGTAATTTCTGCACAAGTCTTGGCTAATAATTCGGCTTCGGAATAGCCAAGAATGTCACACAAGTAACGATTCACTTTCAGGAAATGTCCATCGAGGGCGACTAACGCCATCCCACTAGCGGCGTAGTTAAACGCCTTACGGAAACAGTCTTCACTCTCTCGCAGTTCAGCTTCCATCCGTTGGCGATCGCTAATATCCCGCGCCACCCAGACAACTGAGTGTTCGGCGATCGGGGAAATACTGGCGCTAAACCAAACCTCTCGCCCCTGTAGCCACAGACAGTAATCTAAAGTCAGGGTTTGCTGGGTTGCGATCGCCTGTTGAATTGTTTCCACCCATACTGAATCGGTTTGGCTGGGATCTCCTAACAATCGCTGGATCGTCTGATCCATAAACGTGGTATCGTCGTACAGACAACTTGAAGCAGTGGGAATAACTTCAATCTCTTGAATCTGGTGATCATGAGTATCAATCACCAGGACGATATCCGTCATTGCCTCAAACACAGCCCGGATCTTGGCTTCAGAGGATTGAAATTTTGCTTGCAGTAATTCACGCTTACTAATTTCCTGTCGCAGTTGCTGATTTAACTGGCGTAATTGAGACGTTTGCTGATCTAACAAATGTTCTAAGGTATCCACGGTTTGATAAATATCAATGGGATTAATCGTGTTCAGGATTTGTGTCTGCGTAATTAAACCCGCCAATTCTCCGGCTTCACTTGAGACAACCAACCGTCGCACGCGATGCTGCTGCATGAGTTGATGGGCACTCCAAATCGAGTCAGTGGGTTGAATGAGTAATAGCGGGGTACTCATTACGGTGGTAACGGGGGTGTTTGCCAGATCCAATCCCAAGTTGCCAAACTGGACAATATCCCGTTCGGTGACAATACCGATTGGGCGGAGTAAGTTTTGAGTGTGTAGGGACGGGTTTAGGAAATTCGATTGGGCTATTGATGGTAATGTTTCTGCAAAACCCGCCTTGACTGAATTTTGCGGGGAAACCGGAAATTCAGTCTCTTCAACAATCACCACACAACTGACTCGTTGTGCATTCATCACTTGTGCGAGTTCCAGAATAGAAGTTGTCTCCATGGCGTGAATCACACGGGTAGCCATCACATCGGAGACTTTTTTGTGGTTCAGTAAATCAACGGGTTGGAGAACATCCCGAATCGTTTGCGGTGTGATTACACCGATTAAATTTCCCCTCTCTCCCACCACCGGAAGATGACGAATTTTATACTGACGCAACCGATTAATCACGGTAACAATATCTTGGGCTTCAGTTTCGGTGATCGTCATCACTGAAGTTGTCATCACCGACGCCAGAGATAAGGTTCGCCAGTCAACACCGGAAGCAATGAGTTGCACGGTATCTCGTTCAGTAAAAATACCTACAACCGGACTATTCGGTTGATGATTTGCTAGTACAAGTAGACAACTGCTGTGAGTCTGAGTCATCCGCGCCAAAGCCTCCTCCACCGAGATATCGGGTGTCGCGGTGAGAGGATAGCGATTGATCGCTAAACCATTGTTATGATTCAGTTTGAAAGCAGTAGCAATGCTCATGGAGAAGCGCTCCTGAAGCCAACGGTTTTTCTGTCTTCCTATTTAATTCAAGATTTCTAGACTTGTTTCAGGGTTTTATCTAATTTTTTCTCTGGATACTTCATACTGGCTGGCTGGGGCGATGATTTTTTTTCTGCGATCGCCACGAAATGACTTAGGATTAAACCTGTCAAGTCCAATGCGTAAACCTTAAGTATAGACGACTTTTGGAAATAAGTAGTCGGACAAAAGAAAACGGTACTGTATTAAGTTTCGTAAATCACTCTCAAACCCTTACTGTTCCCTGTTCCCTGTTCCCTGTTCCCTAACCTCAACCGTTAACTTTAATTGTATCCACCTACTTATCTGTATTTTGTGGTCAGAGAAATACTATGGAACGCTTAATTTCTGCCTCGGGGCTGCTGGTGTTCATCGGTTTAGGTTACGTTTTATCTGTCAATCGGCGGGCGATTCGCTGGCAACCTGTATTATGGGGTATTGCTTTGCAGTTAATTCTGGCGGTGTTAATTCTCAGAACAGCACCAGGGTTGGTTGTCTTTGAATTTTTAGGACAGTTAGTGACTCAGTTCCTGAATTTCTCTGATGCTGGGGCAAAGTTTGTCTTGGGGGAAAATTTAGAGGAGCGCTTTGTTGCCTTCAAAGTCTTACCTACGATTATCTTTTTCTCCTCTTTCATCACGATTCTTTATCACTATAAAATTTTGCCGCAGGTGGTTAAGGCGGTGGCTTGGGTAATGTTCAAAACCTTGAAAACATCGGGTGCAGAAACTCTGAGTGCAGCAGCGAATATCTTTGTCGGTTCAACGGAAGCCCCGCTATTAATCAAACCTTACGTATCGACAATGACGCTTTCGGAGTTACACGCCGTCATGACAGGGGGATTTGCCACTGTCGCTGGAGGTGTCTTGGCGGCTTATATTTCCTTTGGAATTCCTCCCGAACATCTCATCGCCGCTTCGGTGATGTCTGCACCAGCCGCTTTAGCCATGTCTAAACTGTTGTATCCGGAAACAGAATCCTCGAAAACCGCCGGGAAAATTACCCTGGAGGTGAAGCCGACAACAGTGAATGGGATTGATGCGGCGGCGACAGGGGCGCTGGATGGGTTAAAATTAGCCGCCAATGTAGCAGCAATGTTGATTGCATTCTTGGGACTGTTAGCCATGGTGAATGGTATTCTGGGGTGGTTGGGTGGATTAGTGGGACTACCCCAGCTCACACTAGAATCAATTCTAGCGATTATTTTGGCTCCTGTGGCGTGGTTAATGGGTGTTCCTTGGTCAGATTGTGGTCAGGTGGCAGTTTTATTAGGAAAAAAGACGATTTTGAGTGAGTTTATTGCTTATCTGGATTTGAAGGCATTGATTGAGCAATCTCAGCTATCGGAACGGTCAATTATTATTGCTACTTACGCCTTGTGTGGCTTTTCCAATATTGGTTCAATTGGAATTCAACTGGGTGGAATTGGCGGAATCGCACCAAATCGGCAACCTGATTTAGCACGGTTAGGGGTGCGAGCATTAGTTGGCGGCACACTTGCTTGTTTTATGACGGCTTGTATTGCTGGAATGTTATTGTAGAAATTAGAAACTAACATGGCACGTCTTTCCTTAAAACTCGTCCTCGCCACCAATAATTGAACAAGCCACTGTAAGGGCGGGTTTAGGCACAATTGTAGGGGCGGGTTTAGGGACTAAATTCAGATATTCACCGATAAATGAATAACAAAACCCGCCCTCTTGACCGATAATGAAACAACAAAACCCGCCATCCACACCGATAATTGAACAAAACGATTTAACAGCTATGTCTAAACGCAAATCTTCTAACTCCTCCCAAAAGCGCGTAGCTTACCAAGAATTTGGTAGTAATTCGGCGGCTACGGAACGGGCGGTTCAAGAACTTCCACCCAATCAGCAAAACTTGCGCGTTCAAGCGTCTCGCAAGGGGCGCAAGGGGAAAACTGTTACGGTGATTAGTGGTTTTCAATGTAAACCAGATACCTTAACTCAACTGCTAAAACAGCTTAAAACTAAATGTGGTAGTGGTGGTACGGTTAAAGATGATACGTTGGAAATTCAAGGGGATCATGCTCAGAAATTGCTGGAAATTTTGACCCAGTTGGGGTATAAAGCCAAAATTAGTGGCGGTTAGTGCCTTTTGAAAAATGTTGTAGTCAGTGTATCTAATTAGTTGGGGGCGCAAGCCTTGCGCCCCTACATTTGCTATACTATGGAAAACCTTTTATAACAAAACTACGATGATTGCTTCTCCTCAACATCCTTATCTTACACCTGACCAATACCTCAAAATGGAGGAACAGAGTCCGATCAAACATGAATATATTGATGGGCAAATCTATGCTATGGCGGGAGCAAGTGACCCTCATGTTACGATTGCTGGAAACCTTTTTGCTCTACTCCGTAGTCATGTCCGTGGTTCGGGTTGTCGAGTCTATATTGCCGATATGAAAGCCCGCATAGAATCGTTAAATCGGTTCTATTATCCTGATGTTATTGTTACTTGTGATCCACGAGATCAAGAAACCTCGACGTATAAGCGATTTCCAACTCTGATTGTTGAAGTTTTATCGGATTCGACTGAAGCATTTGATCGAGGCGATAAATTTGCCGACTATCAGGAATTGGAAAGTCTGCGTGACTATGTATTAATTAATACTAAACGGCAACGAGTTGATTGCTTCCGCCGCAATGATGAAGGGCTGTGGCTGTTGCAGTTTTATACTCCTATACAGCAAGAATTTAAACTCGAAAGTATTGGTTTTACCGGAACGTTGGTAGCGATTTATGAAGATGTAGATTTTTCCTGAAATTTTAGTGGTGGTCAAGGAAGATTATCACGCTGTATCTCTATCTTCAACACAGATAAACTACAGATTAGTAATTTTTGATAAATAACTCACTCCCTTTTGCTGCACGCTTTTTCTTATAATTATTCATGCCATACTGGAGTTTCCATTCGACTATTTTCGCAAAACTGAATAGTTCCCTAATTTCAGGTGAGTCATCATAGGTGATTAACCATCTATGATTGCACTTTTGCATAATCTTAGCAAATCGCTGATGATCAAACGAGGTATGTAAATTACCTCTAACACCATACAATTTAGATTTTTGTGCTTGATAGTAAGGTGGATCAAGAAATATAAATACATTTTCACCATCTTGGGAAATTAGTTTTTCATAATCTCCATGAGTAATCGTTACAGATGAAAGAAATGGAGCTACATTAATTAGCCTATCTATAGAAGACTCTGTGAATCTCTGTTCAAAAGCTTTCTGAGAATATCCTCCTGAATCGACTGTTCCTGAAAAAGTAATTCTATTCAATATGAAAAATCGAGAAGCCAATTCAAGCTCGGATAGATTACTATGTTTTGATGTCAATGACTTGTACAAGTCTCTACCGTTTGGATAGATGTATCGAAGCTTTTTTATCGTTTCTACAAGTTCTTCATTATTTAATTTTGCCATTCTCCAAAAGCAGTATAAATCATAATTCAAGTCGTTGATCCAGTAATGTATAGGAAACAATATCCTACTACCTTCTAAGCCTAGGAAGACAGAACCTCCTCCGACAAATGGTTCTCTAAATTCTTGAATATCCCAAGGTATATGCGGTAATATTTGATCTAATGCCTTGGATTTGCCTCCGGGATATCGTAGTGGACTTTTACTCATGTTAATTTGCTGAGGTTATTAATATAGACAGCTTATGATTGACAGTACACTCTTGAGCCAGTGTCCAAATGGTTTGTGATTGCACACGACTAAATCGATTGATTTTACAGAATTCTCTGATTACAGCATCATCTGTTGGCAGTGATAGAGAACTAACTATCTGTCCCGTTATTTTTAGGCAGACGATAAAGCTTATTTCGCACTCGTCAAGCAATAGTCTTTCTAGGTTAGCAAACAAGATTAGTTTAAACAATCCATCTTTGATGTCAGCTTTTGCAGGAAATTTTCGGCTACTATTTTTTGATTCTTGTAGAATGTAAGTATCGTCTTCTCTGTAAACTTCATCAACAGTGAGGTAGTACTCTCCTCCTAAATAATTAGAAATTTCAAATATTCCCTTGTCTCCGTCTGCCAAATACTCCAATGCATGACTGGTAATAACTTCTCGCTGAGCTGCTTTTAGAGAATTCGGTAAAGTATATTGTTTGAATTTTTCCAAACTAAAATTATTGTTAATACTCAACTGTTCAAGAACAGTCATTTGACCATCTCTAGAGTGTACTGCAACCCCCTGATTTTGAGAGATAGCTTGATAACTATCTACTGCACGTCTATAGACGTGGTTAAAATCCTGTTGAAAATGGGTCGTGTTCCAGTGTAAAGCTGTTAACTGATAGTTGGCTATTTCTTGAATCTTTTCTTTAACATAATTAGAATTAAATTTTTGCTTGGTCAACTTAGCCGAGTTCGCCTTAGCTATTTCCGCTTTTTCATACCAAGCTAATATGATGTATACATTCATTAAACTCATCCAAGAAAAGGTGATAAAGTTGACTCGATCATTATCACCTGCCAATCCCTCATCCTTAATAATTGGAATAATTGTTACTTTTTTGGTGTTTAAATAATACGTGTTGTAGAGTCTAGCAAAAGGATAAGAGCGAGTTCTTTTCGGTGAAACCCACTTTGAGAATGCCAAGGTATTTTCTGGACTGTCTAATTCTATGATTCCACAGGTCTTTGAGGTATTAATATTAAATGAATTTAGCGGGTAAACTTTTAGTTTAGAACGTAACTGGGGATTATAGCGAATATCTCTAATAAATCCCTGGAATAATAAGGATGTCATACGGATAATCAATATAGCTGGATTGAGTGTTTCTCATGGGTGTTTTGACGTTTAGGGCGCTAAAGCGCAACTACAAACTTTAAAAGCCTAAGTCGGCTTTGGCGGCGTCGGCGGCGGAAAATACCTCCTCGTCGGACATTTCATCCCAGGAGGGTTCGCCAATTTCTGTGTAGAATGTTTGATCGTAGGGACGAGTTCGTACGACAACGGGCATGGGTACGGCATGTCCTAATATTAATGCCTGTTGTTTGGAGTCTAGTTTAGCTAACACCGATCGCAAACTTTGTCCCCCGGAAACTCCGGTGAAGATAGCTTCGATGTCTTTGTCATCATTCAGTAAACAGGTGATCCGGGTGCCAACCTGGGACATGACTTCATTATCAATCCCTGATGGACGCTGATCGACAATCAGTAATGTAACGAAATATTTCCGCATCTCGCGGGCGATAATGCCAAAGATGGTTTGACGTACTGTGGCTGAATCCAGGAAACGGTGCGCTTCTTCGATTGTAATCACTAATGGGCGCGGGCGATCGCATGGATTTTTGCTTTGCAGAAACTTCTCCGCCTTCCGCACGTATTTACCATGAATGCGGCGTGTCATCACATTCGTGGCTAACATATAGGAGAGCATATTCGATTGCGAACCAAATTCCACGACTACGTGTTTCCCCGCATCCAAGGATTGCAGAATCTGGTCAATATAATTTTGGGGACAAGCACTTCGCATGTACTTTAACTCATCTAAACGCAGTAACTTGCGCTGTAATGCCATAATTGAAGACTTATTTCCCCGCTTCTCATCGCAAAATAACTGGATATCTTCATTCGTCATATTCAGGAGTTGCGTAATCCAGGTTTTGCCAAACTCGTTGCGGAGAATAATCGCATTTTCCAGACTCGCTTCCGATAGGTTTAACTCCCCGCGCACCAGCATGATATCTTCGACTTCAATTTGATCGTAACTGAGATACATGGCTTGGGCGTCTCGAATCCCTCGGCGTTGGGTGGATTCCGGGTCAAGGGTGTACACTTGGACTTGATTGGGAAAGAGTTGGCGTAATCCTTTAACGGTACTAAATTGTTTTCCTTCCGATACGGCTTCCCATCCATATTCGGAGTGCATATCAAAGATTAAATTAACCGCCGCTTGCTTGCGAATAATCCCGGATAATAATACGCGAGTCAGAAAGGATTTCCCGGTGCCCGATTTGCCAAACACGCCGTTACTACGTTCCACAAACCGATCCAGGTCTAAGCATATTGGCACGTCCATGTCAAGGGGTTGACCCACTGAAAAATTGCGTCGATGGGGGTCATCTTCCCAGCCAAACACCGCCCGAAAATCGCGTTCACTGGCATCATAGACTTGGGAGAAGTGACTGGGAATTGTTTTCACCGGAAGCAATTCCATGTCCTCGCTACTTTGCGGTTGAAATGACGCTAAAGGACTTTTGCCATTCAGGTTCAGGTTGGGTGTCTCCCGTTTTCCCGTGTTTGGCGTAAACATCAGCATTGGGGTTAAATTGATCGTCCCAAAGGTGCCACTTCCGGCGAGAACCTCACGTAAAAAGCTATCATCGGGATGGGGGGGATTCGCCCAAATCCGTTGACTAGAGGTTCCTAGCGCCACATCCGTCAGCATACAGAAAAAGCGCGATCGCATCCCTTGAACCACCAGAAACTTACCCACGCGCATATCTTCGACGGAGACATCCGCCTCCAATCGCACTTCCAATCCGCCGGAGAGAGAACCTTGAATGACTGAACCTAAGGGTTTATCTACATCCATCACTGCTAGGGTTTGAACGAAGCCAAGCCTATCTTATCGTTCTCTTCTGGGTTATTGGGCGTTTTCCTTGGATTTAAGGGGTAAATTAGCAATATTTTTAAGGAAACCGGATTCCTCACGATTTGTTTTGTCAGTATTATCTTCTTTTTCGTCCTTGTCTGGTCATACAAGCGATGCATCCTATAGCGGTTGGATCAATGGCGTAGCTGTAAACCTGTTCCTTCCCGCCGATTGCGGAGATCATAGTAAATGAGCGCTTTAATAATCTGCCAAAATGGCATGACTAAAAGACCAATACAGGCAAAGGCAATAAAGAGTAACGGTACTAACATTCCTAATGCCGTAAGTAACGCCTCTGGCGATGGATTAATCAATACAGTGGGAATCGTTATCAGTATAGGAATTAAGACAATTAAGCCTAGCGGAATTGTGAGTAGAGTCCCAACGGCAATTATCCCCATAATATTGGGAACAAATCCCTTGCTTAACTCCCAACTGCGGTTAATGGCAGTTTTGGGCTTCATATTTCTTTCTACGGCTAACGGTAACTCAGTAATAAAGAAGTGGGCAT
Organism: Coleofasciculus sp. C1-SOL-03; assembly: GCF_040220555.1. NCBI lineage: Bacteria > Bacillati > Cyanobacteriota > Cyanophyceae > Coleofasciculales > Coleofasciculaceae > Coleofasciculus > Coleofasciculus sp. C1-SOL-03. The sequence continues at coordinate 47,497 of NZ_JAVJUO010000078.1, read as the reverse complement.
AGACCCAGAGGTAAATGCCGAGAGTAACTAAGTTAATGATAGCTTCTAGACTTGATGCTATTCCCACGATAATTCCTGAGACTATCGACAAACCAAAATTTACGGCAAAACCAATCAAACCAATTAAAATTTGAGCTGTCCAGAAATCCCACATTTTTCGATCAAGCTGATTGCGAATACTCTCGATAGTTTCCGGTTGTTCAGAAAATTCACCGATAGCATGACGTGAAATAATACCCTGAATTTGATATAATTTTGCCCATCCATAAATTGGTACTATTCCCCACAAAAATCCCTGAAATGCCAGACCAAAATATAATTTGAAGCGATCGCGGTATAAACGAAGACCCGCACTAACCACATTCCCTACACTTAGGGGTTTCATGGGTTGGCGAGGTTGGGAATGGCTGGATTGAGTGCTACGGTGTGAGGCATGATCCCTTGGTTGTCGAGTCTGTGAGGATGTATATCCTCCAGCAGCATGGCGAGGAACTTGGGCAAAATTTGAACCGGGTGGTGGTTCTGAAACAGAGGGTTTAATATCATCAACATCCGAGGATATATCGTTGTCAGAAGCCACATCGGTGGGAGTGTGATGCAGATTTAAATCAGGATCGGAATGGTGAACGTCTGCGACTTGAGGAGGAGAGAATTCTATATCAAAGCTTTGATTCCAAGCAAAAGAGTCTTGTCCTTTCTGACGCCCATAAACCTGCACCGTTTTAATCGTCTCAACGCCTAGCTTGGTTAAACCCTGACGAATAAAAGAAACCATCGCCTTTTGGTTAGGAATTTGCGCTGATTCCACCAAGACTTGCAAACAATCGTCTTGGCGATTAACCTTGGCGATGATGTGTTTGGCTCGCAGTGAGCGGTTAATCATTGCCGCAATTGCTTTCGGATTACCTTGTTTAGCGAGCTTTAACGTGTTTGGCTCAGCCATAGCCCTGTCTCCAATTGGGGTACGTTCAGATTAGATGGAAGTTATCAGCAGACACCAAAGAACCTTCACAAGTGACTCTAAATTTCGCGGTTGCTTTTACGCAAAATGCCCCGTTTTGTGATATTTATTTACATTTCCCAATAAAACGTCAGGTAAATAGACTTGGCGATTTCCGGCTACAGATGGTAAGGAAACAGGGAATCGGGACTTCAAGATTAGAATTGAAATCCGAGTAAATTCCAGTACGCCAACACCCCAATGAAAACTAAGGTGGTTAATGTGATCAGAGAATAATGCGATCGCGCCCCAAAAGACCAATCGTGATTTGTCCAAGCTAACACGGTAAAAGCCAGTAATCCCAGGGTAGCCAAAGCCGTTAACACAGGAAGACACAAGAATGCGATCGCCACAGGGAGAACGCCATAGACTAACTTCCAGACGCCGATTAGCCAGAGTGACAGCGGTAAGCCAATCAGGAAGACTAGATTTAAAGTCGCGATCGCTCCCGCTAATAGCCATGCTGAGTTATACTGCTGTTTATCCGAAGTATGCTTGCCCCGCCACCATTGAATTAAAGGGTGTACGATTCCCCTAATCATGGCGGATAGGAACACCACAACACAAAACCCAACCAGTCCAAACTGCACCCAAATCCCTTCATACCAGGATATACGCTGATATGTGCCAATCTTGGGAAACAGGGGATTATAGGCAAACGTAATCTCTCCCGCCTCATTTTCCTCAAACGCCGTAAACGTCGGCGTATCCATTCGTTTAAATAACAGGGGTGCTACAGGTTCAAGCTGAACGGGTTTGATTTTATTCAAAAAGAAAAGATTTGGCGTCTGAATTTGCAATCGGTTGTCATCACCTTTTTTAATCTGGATATGTTTGAATGATCCGGCTAGTTTTGCCAACGTATGGCGGGGATATTCCAGATCTCGATAAGTTCCCGTAAACCGCTCCAGTTCTACCTGGGAAGCATCAAGAGATTGAGTCGGTGTAGAATTTTGGTCAACGGGAAAATAATGATCAAAAAACTGAGTAAGGAATTTACTATGAATTCCGCTAAAACTATTAGAGGCAATGAAAATACCAATATTTTGCTCAGGGATTAATGTCAACGAACTCGAATACCCCCGCAAGCTGCCTAAATGCCCGATCGCCCGCATATTATTAACCAAACGTTCTCGAAAACCGTAGCTGGTTCCAGGTAATTTTGGGTGAGGTTTAAAGTGTGTCTGGTGCATGAGTTTCGCCGTATCCGCCTCTAAGATACGCTGGTTTTGATAACGCCCCTGTTGCAAGTGAGCAATCATAAAATGTGCCATATCCGTGGCGGTGGCACTCAGGGAGGCGGCAGGTGCAATATTAAGGTAGAGGTAGGGAACCGCTTTGTAGTTACCTTTTTGATACTGATAGCCAACCGCCAAATTATCCGCTAAATCCGGTGGTGGCGGTTGAGCAAAGCTGCTGCGCTGCATATCTAGGGGTTGTAAAATATTGGCGTTGATATAGTCCAGATACGGACGACCTGATATCTGTTCTACCAAGTAACCCAATAACGCGATCGCATGGTTAGAATAGCTGTAAAATCTTCCCGGTTGCCAGACAATCGGCGGCATATAATCAGCCAGATAATCCCCTAGAGGTGTCATCTCTGGTTCAGTGCGGGCGGCGAGTCCAACCAAACGCTTCGTGCTACCATCGGTATGCATCATTAGCTGGGCAAAGGTCACAGGTTGAGAGTGGGGGTTGTCGAGTTGAAAGCGTTCCAGGTATTGGCTAACATCACCCTCTAGATCAAGCCGTCCCTGCTCGTATAATTGCATTGTGGCGGTAGCCGTGAACAGTTTAGACAAAGACGCCACCCGAAACAGCGTGCGATCGGCAACAACGGGAGTTTTTTTCTCCAGGTTGGCATAGCCATAGCCTTTGGCGAAAAAAACAGTCCCATCTTTGACCACAGAAATGACTGCACCAGGAACGTGAGATTTGGACATCTCTTGGTCAAAGAAGTTATCTACATAATTGGCAAATTCTTGTTGGCTAATAATTCCGGGTGTACCCGGTGTTGGGGAAACCGGGGGTTCTGTTTCAATCGGTTCCTGCGGTTGGCGATCTAAAATAGGAAACTGCAAGGTTTTATTTTGCGCCAATGTGGGAAACCCCGACAGGGACAGAAACAGGATGAATCCGAGGAGTCCGCTAATAATTCCCTTAAACCATTGCTTCAGGGGTAATTTATGTCGGGTTTTGTCCGCCTGCTTTTGAGTCATGCTTCAAAATTATGGAGTTGGCAACAGAAATCAGGTAGGGATATTAGAGGATGAGTATCCCCACCTTGGTAGTTTACCCAGATGGGAAATAGCTGGAATCTGTATAGAGGATGATGATTCCCAAGTTGCGGTTAAAAGCCGTGTAGATATAGCAAAAGGCAGAGGGCAGAGGGCAGAGGGCAGAGGGCAGAAGGGAAAAGATTGACTGGTCAAGGTTTCAGCACCTTCCTTTGTCCTAATCGCCTTGGCGACTGCTATACAAACGCAACAACCTAAAGCGCGATGGCGTGTAAGTGAGGTACACAGACAGATCCCCGACTTCTTGGAGAAGTCGGGGATCTGGCTTAGACGTATACCCGTAGTGCTATAAATAAAACAAAAAATTAGCGACCTTGTGTTGTAATTCTGGTCGCTAAAATCTGTTACAGGAAATTAGTATCTTGCTACTAACTTTTTATTCAATTTCAATCGAGGTGGGTGACGAATCGCTGGTTCCTGTTCCGGTTGTGGTCAAGGGTGTGCGATACTCAGCATAGAGGCGATCGCGCCAGTCGAAGAAGGTTTGATACACGCTACTATCGGCTAAACCAGGAATGCCTTTCCCTTTCAGGGAGTCAGGCAAATCTAGATAGGAACCTTCGGGAAATTTCAGCAGTAAACTCACCCCAGCCACGGCAAAATCAGCTAAACAGGGACTATCGGTAACCAGATAGGGGCGATCAGACAAGATTAAACTGAGGGCTTCTAAATCCTGCTTCAGGCTGTCTCTGGCATCTTTGAGGGCGTCTGCACCGCAGCCGAAACCAATCCCCAAAACTTCAAATACTTCTGCGGGAACACCGCCGAGAACGGTTTTGAAGAAATCGGGCGTATCTTTGGGTAAGACTGATGTACGATAGCTAGGATTGTGACTTAATGCCCCATAGAAGACTTTACGACTTTTGACACCAATGGATTCATCCGCCCATTCTTCCATCAGCAAGCATTGGGCGCGTTGGTGGGGATCGGTAGGAATGAGAGGTTTGTCGGGATACTTGCGATCCAAGTACATGGTGATCGCTGTCGAATCAGCGATGACGGTATCCCCATCTTTGAGAACCGGGACTTGTCGTTGACCCGATAGGCGATATAAATCTACCTGTCCAATTCCTGGGGTGACTTCAATTTTGCGATAGGCTAGCCCTTTGTAATCGAGAATTAGCCGTACTTTTTCCGAAAACTGCGACAACTCAAATTGATACAGTTCCAACATGATTTATCTCCTTAGTTATTTGTCTTATGTCCTTGGTGATTGCCCGAGTTGATACCAATAACTCCGGACGGTAATCTAAGCCATTTGAGGCGTCAGGTTGAGTTCTAGCGCTTCTTGTGGCTGAGGGTCAATCACCTGAGTGGATAGGTTGTGCTGTGCCAGTTGCGATCGCAACTCTTCCAAACTACCAACCTGATTCAACAGGGAATCTAGTACTCCCTCGTACTGAACTCCACCTCCGGCGGCTGTGGGTAGAAACACTTGGGGTTGCACCCATTGTGCCAGTTGCAGTGCGGTACGATGACCTTGGATAATCGGTCCAAGCACAGGTAATTCCAACGTCACCACGGGACTAATCACCACATCGATGGGAGCATACTCTTTTAACTGGTCAGGTGGATACCCGTGAGGTTCATAATAGAGACTGGTGCCACTCTCTAACTGTTTAATCAGATAGGCGTTTTCCTGCAAAAAAGGACCAATCGGTGCCCCTGGTAAGGCGCGGATTTCAATTTGGTCAGCGAGGGTGAAGGTTTGACCAAAGGCTAACGGCGTCACCTGAGTATAGCCCAACTCTCTCACTACCGTGGTGGCATTTTCTGAACCAACGACAGGGATTGTCTTGTCCAGTTTTTCCAAAGTGGGTCTATGGGCGTGATCCTCTAATCCCTGGGATAGCAGAATCAAGTCTATTTGATCAGGAAGCGCATCCAAGGCGGGAGGTTTGTCACCTTTGAACAACCAGGGAAGATTGCCAAAGACTAAGGAATCCACAAGCCAGGGATCAATCAGGATGTGTTTTTGCCCAAGTTCGAGTAGCCAACTATTGGCGCCGAAGTAGGTTAGGTGCATGGCAGTCCGACTCTTATGATGTCATCTCTCCCCATCATTGTAAAGTTTCTTAACGTTTCTGCCCGTTGTCTAGGGGGAGCATGTAGAGACGTTGCATGCAACGTCTGGGAGCTAGGGGAGCTGGGGGAGCTGGGGGAGATGGGGGAGATGGCGGAGATGGGAGACAAAAGTTCTATAGCCCATTACCCTGTTCCCTATTCCCTATTCCCTATTCCCTATTCCCTATTTCCTGTTCCCTGTTCCCTATTCCCTCTTCTTTGACGAATGCTAGGGTAGAAATGCTCTGACATGGCCGCGTCAAAAATACAGGGAAGTCTACCAGAGGCTAGCCAACACCTGATAGCCACTGACATTTCTATCCGAGAATGAGCTGATTTTCCCTATGTCAACCTTAATTGAAAAATTACTTGCAGCAGGCTGGTGTTACGAAAGTAATCGACCCAGCCATAGTCATGAAAAGGCCGAAATCTATAAAGATTGGGAGATTATTACCTATCCTGAATTGGCATTGCATTATCTGCCAACTGGAGAATATTTTATTGGTTCGACTAACCCCACCTTAGGCTTAAAAGTCTCCCAAGCTAAAATCGGCGTCATTAAGGCACTGATTGACTCTTCCGACTAAAATCACGCCATTCAATTGTAGGGGCGGGTTTAGCCACTCAGGTAACTTGACAGTAATAACTAATCAACAAAACCCGCCCTTATTCAAAAGCATTCGCGTCGTTAGCATGACAAATGACGTAGCTTGCTTCTCGATGAAAGCGAGTATGACAAATGACCACCTAATGAGCATTATAAGAGCCTTTAAAAATACGCTCTTGCTGTTCTGGCGTAATCCAAGTGGCTCTAGCAAATTGGGTTCTCGGTGGTACGAACTGACCTTGAACCGGGTTATATTCCATCACTTCTCCCGATTCAATTTCATACACCCAAGCATGGAGTTGCAATTTTCCGGCTTTGAGTCGAGACTGAATTACCGGATACGTGCGTAGATTTTCCAATTGGTTAAGAACATTCTCTTGAATAGACACATTAAGCAGGTCTTCACCTTCGTAACTTTGGTAATGTTCCTTAATAATCCGCCGCGTTGCTTCCGCGTGTTTGAGCCATTCGTAAACCATTGGCATTTCCTCTTCCAGCTTGCTGAGTTTCAGCAATCCTTTCATTGCACCGCAATGGGAATGACCGCAAACAATGATATCTTCAATACCTAACGCATGAATAGCATACTCGACGGCTGCACCTTCTCCGCCATTCGTCGCTCCATAAGGAGGAATAATATTCCCCGCATTACGGATGATAAACATTTCCCCGGGTTTGGTTTGGGTAATCAGATTGGGATCAATCCGGGAATCGGAGCAAGTAATAAACAGAACTCGCGGATGTTGTCCTTGAGAAAGTAACTCAAATAGCTCCCGGTGAGCTGTAAAGTAATTGGTTTGGAACTCATGCAGACCCTGGATTAATTGTTTCATCGATCAACCTTTCCACAAGACAAGGGGACATCATTGTCTATGATCCCACACAAGCGTAAGTTGTCACCCATTTAATTTGATAGTTGAGGCTGACAGGGGGATGGGGGAGATGGGGGAGATGGGGGAGATAGGGGAAACGAATGACCAATGACCAATAACAATATCTGCTATAGTTGCAGCAAATCTGGTGCATCGACTGAAATGACCATCAATGGCAACAACTGTCATGTCTGTACCAATTTATTTCTCGGCGCTAGCGAAAATTTTGATTAAGGCAAGGTATGTTAACCCTGAGCAGATGGAGGAAGCGATCGCGCTCTTTTTACAATGGAGCAAATCTGCCCAACAACAGTCTACCGTGAAAGGCTCACGACGCACAACTCAATCGCCCCACCAACGCGCCGCTATCCTGATTGAGATTCTCGAATCCCTCACCGAGTCTCAAATCCCACCCCATTTACGGTGTCAAGTAATCTGCTTCTTTTCACCCTTGTCTCCCTTTGCTAAAAAATTGGTTCAATCGGGTTACGTTAACCTAGAGCAAATGCAGACAGCGTTGATGGAAAGTCGAAAATCAGGAAAATCCCTGATCAACGTCCTGGAATCCATTTTAGGTTATCTGTCACCACCTGAATTAGTACGCCAGTACAGGATTTACCACTTATTGGAATTAAAAATTTTATATGGCGTTCCGGCTTTTGATATTGAACGCATGACTATTTCTCATCATCAGATCAGTCAACTCATTGAAAATGTAATTTCTATAGACATCTGTAGTCGCTATCGCTTACTTCCGCTATCGAAAACGGAGACTCAACCACCATCCCTTTTCGTCGCTATGGTTGATCCTGACAATTTAGACGCCCAAGACGATGTGAATCGGATACTGCGACTTCAAGGAATTGGACTACGGCGGATGGTGATTATCCAGGAAGACTATCAGCGTCTGATTAGTCAATATCGCGATCAAAAATTGGCACAAGAGAAGGAACAGGAAGCGGCAAAACAGACTGAGATAAGCCAAGATATTGAGAATATCGATACCCTATCTGATGCACCAGAAGAAACTGAAGCAGATTTATCTGAAGCTTGTAATGAAGCCGGTGGCGCTCCTGTTATTAATCTCGTCAATAGAATTTTGGCTAAGGCATTGCAAAATGGAGCCTCTCATATCCATATTGAACCTCAACAAGAGTATTTAAGGGTACGCTTCCGGAAAGATGGAGTCCTACACCAAGCGTTTGATCCTCTCCCCAAGAAAATCAAAGATGTAATTTCTACTCGCTTCAAAATCATGGCAAATCTTGACATTACCGAACGGCGAATGCCGCAACAGGGTAAAATTCGGCGCATGTTTCAAGGTTGCTTCGTTGATTTTATGGTTAGCATTTTACCGAACCGTTATGGAGAAAAGGTGGTGCTAAAAATAGTCGATAATTCCATTGCTCAGCTTGGCTTAGATATTCTCATTACTGATCCAGATACCTTGAAGATTGTCAGAGACATAAAAAGGCGTCCCTTTGGACTTGTTTTAGTAACTGGACATACAGAGTCAGGAAAAACAACAACTTTATATTCACTATTGGCAGAAAAGGCTCATCCGGGTGTGAATATTTTGACTATTGAAGATCCAATTGAGTATTCGTTGCCTGGAATCACTCAGGTTCAGGTTTGCCCGGAATATAGCAGAGATTATAGGGATATTTTAGATACTGTATTTTCGCAAGATGCTGACGTAATCCTGATCGATAAAATTCAAGACAAAGAAACTGCAATCAAGGCAACAAGTACGGCGATAAAAGGTCATTTTATTTTAACTGAATTATATGCCAAAGATACGGTGAGCGCAATCATAAACTTAACGGAATTTAGTGTTAATCCGTGGATACTCTCTGAGGCACTCTTAGGAGTCATTGCCCAGCGATTGCTTCGACGAGTCTGTAGTGAGTGTCGTATTCCTTATCAACCGGATATATCTGAGTTAGAACAATTTGGTTTATCAGCGTTGAGTCAGGATCAACGCACATTCTATAAAGCAAATACTATGCAACCTGAAGAGGTTTATGAGGCGAGAGCGAAAGGAACACTCTGTCCTAAATGTAATGGAATCGGCTACAAAGGTCGAATTGGCGTTTATGAAGTTTTACGCAATAGTGAACGGATACAATATTTAATTCGGGAAAAATATCCAGCAAAATTTATCAAAGAAATTGCCATTGAAGAAGGAATGAAGTCCTTATATGACTACAGTTTAAATCTCGTCAAACAAGGATTCACTACACTCGATGAAGTCAAACGAGTCACCTGGAATGATGCCATTTTAGCGGATAACATTCATAGTAGAGGCAACGCTAATTCTTCCGTAAATTTCAATAGACAATCTCTCGACTCTTGGCAAAAACTTCAGCAACTTGAGCAACAACTGGAAAGTCTGACTCGTCAGTATCAACAGTTAAAACAAGAGTTAGAACAGTCTGAGGATACCCAGTAAGCTGTTGATTATTTGATATACTGTAGGGTGGGCATTTCCCACCAGCCTTAACTTTTAACTTACGAGGGTTGAGTGAATTGAGTAGACACCGTTGTTGAGCAGACTCTAAATAAATTATAGATTAATTACTCTAACGGTAATAAAATTTCAAAGGTTGTCCCTTTGCCTAACTGCGACTGCATTAATAACTTGCCATCATGTTTCTCGGTGACAATCTGATGGGTAATTGCTAACCCTAACCCTGTTCCTTTTCCGACTGGCTTCGTCGTGAAAAATGTCTCAAATATCCGCTCTTGAATATTGGGTGCTATTCCTGAACCATTATCAGCAATTTGTACCGAAACCCAATCTCCTTCCTCTTTGGGTACTAAACGAGTGCTAATCTCAATCTGAGGCTGCCATGAGTCAGACTCATTTTCAGATTTTTCTGTCTTTTCATTCAGCGCGTCAATGGCATTACTAATCAGATTCATGAAAACTTGGCTTAGTTGACCCGATGAACAATTCACCATGGGCAAGTTTGCATAGTTTTTAATGAGTTCAATTCCTTTTTTAAGACGATTATTTAAAATAATTAATGTACTTTCAATACACTCATGAATATTGGCAGGCTGATGTCTCGACTCATCCATGTGTGAGAAGCTTTGTAGACTACCAACAATTTTAGTTAATCGTTCTGAGCCTAATTGCATACTTTTCAGGATTTTCGGCAAATCCTCTACAATAAAGTCGAGTTCATAGTCCTCTTTTAGCTCACTTAAATCTGCTGATGGCTGGGGAAGTTCTGCGGCGTATGCAGTTAATAGCTCAATTAACTTGGCACAATAATCGTCTAAGAATTCAAAATTTCCGCTAATACACGCGACTGGATTCTTTATCTCATGAGCAATTCCCGCTACCATTTGTCCCAAACTTGCCATTTTTTCGGTTTGAATCATTTGAGCTTGAGTTTGCTCATGCAAAAGCTGGGTGGTGAGTTCCTGAATTTGCGACTGAGCCACGAGTAATTGATGCACGTCTAATAGCCGATAGGTTCCTGGCTCGAGTTCGACAACAATCGGTTCGTATACCAATTTCGGTGTACGCTGAAGTGAGCGACGAGCCGCATCAACTATTTTTGTATCTCCTCTCAGGATTAAAACATCCCCACTGACAAAGCGGTATAACGAGTGCAGCGGACGTTTTAAGAACAGTTCTAACCCATAAGGACTGCTCATTTGTTCCAAAAACTGCCTTCGGGAAATCATCCCGACAAGTTTTCTATGTTGGGTGAGAATAACTCCAGGTAATAGAGGATTTAATTGAAACGATTGAGCCACGTCTCTACCGGGTTGCACTGATTCCACCTGAAAGTGATACAGATTAAGTTCTCGGATAGTGGAATCTAACGTCAGATTAGCGGTCTCGGCTTGGGGCAAGACGCATAAGTCGGGGTAGTAGTCTTGAACAGAAACCATAATGCTATAACAATTAAACCTCTAATTTGTATATAAACCCACAATCAGCCATTTGTCATTTGGCTTGTAAAATGATTTAATAGTTGGTTGGTACGAAATATTCTAAAAAATGAAGATGCCCTGAAATGTTAATATCGTTTTAAGAAACGATTAAACTTTAATAAAGACTCAGCTAAAACAGAAAATTGATCCAATTTAAGTCGAGAATCCCTGATATAATCTAGAGAAGGTTTAAGTTATCCGCCAGAATTAAGGCTAACGGGTATAGACAACCACGCGATCGCGTCCGGCTGATTTAGCTTGATACAGTGCCGCATCGGCGGCGGCGGTCAAGGTGGTTGGCGATCGTTGTGGACTGGGAATAATACTGGCGACGCCAAGACTCAAGGTAACCCGATGACTCGCCAAAGAGGTTGCATGGGGAACGTTTAAAGTCCGCACCGCTTCTGCAATTTCTTGAGCCACCTGAGTTGCACCATCAATAGGCGTTAGAGGTAAAATGACCACAAATTCTTCACCCCCATAACGCGCTACTAAATCTGCGGGTCGCTTCACTTGACGCTGGATAGCCGCCGCCACTTGTCGTAAACAATCATCACCCGCTTGATGACCGTAAGTATCGTTGTAGTATTTGAAACAATCAACATCACACATAATTAGCGACAGCCAAGAGTTTCCCACACAATGTTGTTGCCAACAGGTTTGTAAATAGTCATCAAATCGCCGCCGATTGGCAACTCGGGTTAAGCCATCAGAGGTAGCCAGTTGCTCTAATTGCCGATTCGCGACTTCTAAATCCTGATAAAGCTGCTTGAGTAACCGGGTGGCTAGTTCATGAATATACAACTGAGCCACTAATAATTGATAGGCATCCAATAGGCGGTAGGTTTGGGTGGTTAACTCCACAGCGATTGGTTCATAGAGTAAGGCGGGAGGACGTTCTAAACAATGGCGTGCTGCTGTAACAATTTGGGTATCTCCGGTTAAAATTAACACCTCGGTCTGGGCAAAACGATATAATGATTTGAGTGGTCGCCGCAAAAAGAGTTCCAGTCCATAAGGACTGCTCATCTGTTCCAGAAACCGTCGCCGCGAAAGTATCCCCATAAATCTCCCCTGTTCAATTAAAATAACTCCTGGTAAGACAGGGTTTTGTTGGAAGATCTGAGCCACTTCCTCTCCAGGTTGAGACGCTTCAAATTGGAAATTATAGAGAGGTAATTCTTCCAGCGTCGCATTGATGCTCAATTGCTTGATCTCTGGATAAGATGTCTCAAGTTGCATAGATGACTGTTGTATAGAATACATAGATGAATCCATCAGGGTTCTCTCATTCTCTCTAGCAACTGTTAAAAATAAAATTTTAACACCGATTCGCCAATAGTTCGGATTTAAATTATACATTTTTTACAATAGATTTAAATTAAGTTAAGTCAATAAAACCAGGTTAAGATTAGGTTATTAAAAAGTAATCAATAGAAAGTTAAAAGGGTAGCAAGTAGGTTGGGTCGAGGTACGAGACCCAACGCAACAAACCTGAAAAGGGTAGAAGGGTAAGGTTTGTATGGCAGTGAACTACAGGTATGACGGATGAACGACACAACCGGGTTTAATTGTGTTGGGTTTCGGCGCGTCAACCCAACCGACAACAGTGAAAGCTTGACTAGGTTCCCCACAAACCAAATAGCCGGTGGGGATGTTAGCCTAGATCAACAATTGATCTTTCAAAAGGATTAGTTGTCCATTCATGTCGTCAGGAACCCCACGGCTATAAGCCGGAGGCATCGAAATTGCCTATACCTGACCAGCCTAAGACCTACGAGGTCTACGTTACGCCCAAGAGTTAAAGTTCCTACCTTGGGATGCGTTCGCGTAGCGTGCGCGTAGCGCGTAAGCCAGTCCCATGCTCTAGAACTCCAGCATTAAACAGGCTTATAGGGTTAAACCAGTGTGTTGGAGATAGTACCGAGGCGTAACATTGGCGAGGCTAACGTCACCCCTCCAAACGGGAGTTCGGGGCAACCATACCCCACCCATATCGTACAGGTTGAAAACACGAGTCTGTAATTGCCCAGACGAAAGGTGAACGCAATACATCGAACGAGGTAAGTAAATCCAAGGCGGTAGGGGTTTGTACAGACGTAGCATGCTACGTCTGTACAAATAATGCAGTTTTGTACACGGGAAATGGAGCCGATGCACTTCCCAAAAAGGAAGTCCTGTCGGACTGCTATTTATGTAAGGGAACGAATTCCTCCCCATACATAAATGACAGGGGTTTCCATTCGCCCCCTTACCAACCCCGATTTTCGATGAATAAAGTTGTCGTCGGTCTATCCGGTGGAGTTGATAGTTCAGTTGCCGCCGCTACCTTACATCATCAAGGCTATGAAGTCGTTGGTTTGACCCTGTGGTTAATGAAAGGCAAGGGTCAATGCTGTTCTGAGGGAATGGTCGATGCGGCGTTTATTTGTGAGCAACTGGGCATTCCTCATCATATTGTGGATAGTCGTGAGGTGTTTCAGGCAAATATCGTCGATTATCTGGTTTCGGGGTATGAATCGGGAATCACGCCCTTACCTTGTTCTCAGTGCAACAAAACCGTTAAATTTGGTCCGATGCTCGCCTACTCGCGGGAGACGTTAGGCATTGATAAAATGGCTACGGGTCACTATGCGCGGATTCGCTATGATGCCAAGCGCGATCGCTATCAGTTGCTACGGGCAGTAGACTCGAATAAAGACCAGTCTTATTTCCTGTACGACTTAAGCCAAGAGTTACTCGCCGCCTCGATATTTCCTTTAGGCGAACTCCAGAAGACGCAAACCCGACAGCTTGCGGCTGAATACCAACTCAAGACGGCGGCTAAGCCAGAAAGTCAGGACTTGTGTTTGGTGGAGTCCCATGGTTCGATGCGGAAGTTTTTGGATCAGTATATTTCCCAAACCACGGGAGATATCGTAGATATGAAGGGTAAGGTCTTAGGGCAACATAACGGGATTCACCATTACACGATTGGACAACGCCGAGGACTGGGTATTTCTGCGCCGGAACCGTTATACGTTGTGGCGATTGATGCTGGGGCGAATCGTGTCATTGTCGGCGATCGCGCTAGTGCAACGCAACCCGATTGTACCGTGGGGCGAGTCAATTGGGTATCAATTCATCCGCCAACAACTCCGATTCAGGCGTCGGTGCAAGTGCGGTATCGCAGTCGTCCGGTAGATGTGACGGTGATTCCTCTAGAGGGGAATCGGATGAAACTGATTTTTGATCAGCCGCAATTTAGCATTACTCCCGGACAAGCCGCTGTTTTGTATGATGGAGAAATGCTGCTAGGGGGTGGAATTATTGAACGAAAGCAGGATGCAGTGTAGAGACATGCCATAGCACGTCTGGGATATGGGGGGTTGTTCTGTAGGGTGGGCATTGCCCACCTACGGTAACTGTTTTGGCAATGGTTCAATCTGTCCATGAGCGTAGCCTATTTTTCCATAAAGAATGTCCTAACCTGTCTTAGTGCCGCTATAACTGGGGCTTGCTGGACGAATGACAAATGACAAATGACAAATGACAAATGACGAATGGCAAATGACGAATAATTGCCCAGAACCCATAAAGCAGATTATTTTAGAGGTGCAGTTGACGCAAGAAAGGAAAAGACATTGAGTAAGCATTCGGATGGAATCGCCCCTCATGGGGGTCAACTCATCAATCGCATTGCCTCAGAACAACAGCGGTCAGAATTTTTGGAGAAAGCGGATTCTCTACCCAGAGTGCAACTTGATGCCTGGGCTACCTCTGATTTAGACTTAATCGCGATCGGTGGATTTAGTCCCTTGACTGGGTTTATGGAGCAAGCGGATTATGAGTCAGTTGTGGATAATATGCGTCTGGCAAGTGGTTTACCTTGGTCTATCCCGGTGACTCTATCGGTTACTGAGGATGTGGCTGAACCGTTAAAGGAAGGCAGTTTAGTGCGTCTGGATGACCAGAATGGACACTTTGCCGGCGTGTTAGAACTCACCCAGAAATATCGCTATGACAAAAAGCGGGAAGCGGAAAATGTGTACCGCACCGATGAGGAAAAGCATCCCGGTGTCAAGGTGGTTTATAACCAAGGAGATGTGAATCTAGCCGGTCCGGTTTGGTTATTGCAACGGTATCCCCATCCCCTGTTTCCGAAATATCAAATTGACCCGGCTCAATCGCGGACGTTGTTTAAGGAACGAGGCTGGAAAACCGTGGTAGGGTTCCAAACCCGGAATCCTATTCACCGGGCGCATGAATATATTATTAAATGTGCTTTGGAAGTCGTGGATGGGTTATTCCTGCATCCCTTAGTCGGTGCCACCAAAAGCGATGATATCCCTGCTGATGTGCGGATGCGTTGCTATGAAATTATGAAAGACAACTATTTCCCCCAAAACCGGGTGATTTTAGCGATTAACCCTGCCGCGATGCGTTATGCCGGTCCCAGGGAAGCCATCTTCCATGCGATCGTGCGTAAGAATTACGGGTGTACTCATTTTATTGTCGGGCGTGATCATGCGGGTGTGGGTGACTATTATGGCACTTACGATGCTCAACATATTTTTGAAGAGTTTGAGCCGGATGAATTAGGAATTATGCCGCTAAAATTTGAACACGCTTTTTACTGCGAAGTGACGGAGACAATGGCAACCGCCAAGACAAGTCCCAGCACTCCCGATCAACGGATTCATTTATCAGGAACCAAAGTCCGGGAAATGTTACGCAAAGGTGAGTTACCGCCGCCGCAGTTTTCTCGACCATTAGTCGCGGCGGAATTAGCTAAGGCGATGAAGGTGGAATAGTGTTTGGGTTTGTTTGTAGTCAGGGCTTTAGCCTAAGATTTTATTCGGTTTCCTTGGCTCAACCCCCAATGAGTGTTCTGGGGCGCACGTCGGTTATCCGGGTCAACTTAATCTAAACCCCTCACCCCCAACCCGTGTAGAGACGCGCCATGGCGCGTCTTCCCTGCTTATTCAGCTTGATTCGGAATTGGACACAGTGAAGATCGCTGCGCCCAAAAAGTTTAACTTATTTGGATTTAGATTTGGACTTAGATTTAGATTTAGATTTCGATGGTTCCAGCCAATCCTGAGTACCAACACTAATCACGGTTTGAATTTGCATCTTGATCCCTTCAGTTTGCGCGGCTGCCAATAGATGCTTCATTCCCACTGGTTCTGAGGCTTCAGCGGCGAGAAAGGCTGCGGCTAAAGCAATATTGTGGATACTGCCTCCGGAAACAGCCAGCCGCGCTAACTTCTCAAAATTCAATCGTCGGGTGGGGGTAGACTTGGGAAAGACGCGCCGCCAAATCTGCTCTCGTTGCATTGCATCGGGGAAAGGAAATTCCAGCACAAAGCGCAACCGTCGCTCAAAAGCTGAGTCAATCGAGTCTCTTAAGTTGGTGGTGAGAATTGCCAACCCTTGATAGTTTTCTAAGCGTTGGAGTAGATAACTGACTTCTTGGTTGGCATAGCGATCGCGGGCGTCTTTGACTTGACCGCGTTTGGCAAATAAAGAATCAGCTTCGTCGAATAATAAGACTACACCGCCGACTTCAGCCGCGTCAAAGATTTGAGCGAGGTTTTTCTCCGTTTCTCCGATATATTTACTGACAACTGCACTCAGATCGATGCGGTACAGGTCGAGGTGCAGTTCTTTGGCAATAATTTCAGCAGCAGTGGTTTTACCTGTACCACTTTGACCGTAGAATAATGCTGTTAGTCCCAGTCCCCGACTCTGTTTTCCACCCATTCCCCAATCCTGATAGACTTTGGCGCGTTGGCGGGTGTGGGCGACAATTTCCTTGAGGGTTTTGAGTTGGGATTCTGGCAGAATCAGGTCATCCCACGTCATTGGCGTTTCAATGCGTTGGGCAAGTGCATCTAGGCGGGGACGGGCTTGGTGGCGGCTAGTATTCCACAGGGTTGTTCCTAAATTGGTGTGACGATTGCGGTTAACCTGATGGATGGCTTGGGTGCAGACGGAGTGAATCGCACTTTGGCTGAGATTGAATTGGGCGATTAAGCGATTAATGTCGCCATTGAGTTCGTTTCCGTTGTCTGCCAGATAGGTGAAAAATAGGGAACGTTGTTCTTGGAGAGTAAGTTTGGGTATATCGTAGGTGGTTAGGGAGCATTCTGTTACGGGAAGTCGCTGTTGGCTACTTAGGATTAGGGGAGTATTGATTTCCGCGATGAATTGAGAAATCAGTGATTGTCCCTGTGAATCTGTCATGTTTAGAGAGTCACATTCGAGGAACAATACACCATTGGTTAAGATAGCTTCCCGTTCCCAGCGTCGCCGTAATTGATGCAGTTGGGTGGAATCTGAGGGGAGTACCGTTGCTGACATACGACGGATAGAACAGCCAAATAACGTCGTGGCTTCAGCCGCAATGCGGCGTTTTGTGGTCAAATCTGAGCCAGACAATTCGATAATGGGCAGGTTTGAGGTGGGGGGAGATTCAGACCAAGCCGAAGCAATGATCTGGGCAATTTGCTGATGGGATGGGGGAAGGGTTAATTCTCCTGTTAAACCGAGATCTAGGAGTTTAACTCGCTCATCAAGTTGAACATCGATGCTGGGTTCACCTAAAAGATAGCAGAGGATACGGGGGTCAATGCGGAGGGGCGATTGGGTTAAGGTTACGCCGGGAGCGATTTCAATCAGTTGCCAATATTGTAAGGGGGATTGTCGTCCTAGGACACTTAAACTGATGTTGGGTAGGGCAGATAAGGCTAAACTCAGGGTCGGGTAATTAATCTGGGAGTCGCCACTGGCTTGACGACAGAGTGACGGGAAATCGGGGTCGAGTTCCATGCCTACACATAGGAGAAGGATATCGCGATCGCAGGCAGATAAGCCGAATTGGGTGCAGAGGATATCCAAGGCAAAGGGAGTCGCCGAGTTAGGTATTTCCGGTGGGGAAAAATCGGGGTTTGGATCAGTTATCTGATTCTGTTTCTGGGAAATATAGCATTCAAGATGACGATAGACTCGGTTAACCGAGGTCATCAAATATTGATAATTGGCTTTGTACCAATCTATTGCTGTAGAAGTCATAGAATGGATAGAACCCCTGAAGTGGAAGTGAAAGTTGTCCGATATAATTTTTATATACAGCATATAGTTTACTATAATTAATTGCAAGTTATATAGTCATCCGCTTATGCAGGAAGCTCAACAGAAGAAAAGTTCGTTTATTCGACCCGCCCTGGCGTCCAAAGACAGTGCAACTAAAGGGTTTACACCACCGCGATTTCCCGTACAGCCACAAGCCAAACCACCGTCAAAGGCGACTCGCGCTTATTCGAGTGATCAGAGAGATTTAATTCAGGCAAAGCTGCTTGAAGGGATGGATAAGGCGATTCAAAAGCAGGCGCCAGCGGAAGCCATCCAGCCCAAATGTGCCAAGTGTGAAGCCGAGGATGGGGTGCAACTCAAAGACGATGGGGAGTCGGTACAACAGAAGTCACCCCAAGACATTGCCGCTGATGGATTCACAGAAACGCCCAGACAACTACCGCATTTGGATAAGATCCAAAAGTCCTTTGGTCAAGACATGTCCCATGTTCAAGCGTTTATCGGCGGCAAAGCGACAACGGCGTCTGTTCAGTTGGGGGCGGCGGCTTATACCTCTGAGAATCGGATTGCTTTTGCCAAAACTCCGAGTTTGGGGTTAGCCGCCCATGAAGCCGCCCATGTGGTGCAGCAACAATCGGGGAAGGTGCAACTGAAGGATGGTTTGGGACAGGTGGGGGATAAATATGAACAGCACGCCGATGCGGTAGCCGATGCCGTGGTAGCTGGGAAATCGGCTGAACCTTTATTAGGAGAGTATACAGGAGTAGCACCACCTCTACAAAAGGAATATCCTAATTTTGTACAGGGTGAGGACTCACAGAGTAAATTCAAGCTACCAATGTTCCCTCAAACCAAGACTATTCAGCACCAACCAATGAAGGGGGAAGTAGGAAATATTCAAGCTCAAGCTGATCGCCCTGCTACAAGTTTTCAAATCGGGCAAACACTAGGAGTTAATACTCGTGGTTATCGGGGTTGGCAAGAAGGAACAAGCGGATGGGTGACAGCCCTAGACGAGAGTGGTCAACGAATTAGTTTACCTGATTATTTGAAAGTTAAATATGAGGGATTCAGGCAGGGACGAGATTACTTTGAGTCCTTGGAAGGACATGAAGAAGACTTATACAGAAAAAAACTAAGTCTCGCACCGGGCTATCTTGACGATACTATGACTTGGGGTGGGTCGGCAGATCTCACCTATACTGATATGAATTTGATAAATTATATATGGAATCGAAATGCGAATTCCCCTCACTAATTTGAGCTAAAGTTATTTGGTGAACTTAGTCAAAATCCATGTTAAATTCTAGTTTTGAATACCAGTATGTGCCTAACCTCAAACAAAAATATTCTTCAAATAAGTTTGATGTTTTTGGTTTTGGGTCTGGCTCTTGCCGCTTTAATTTCCTGTAGTCCGGCAGATCAGAGACTAATCTCAAACAATTCCTGGGAGTCAGTTGACTCACCCAATCTCTCACCGATAGAAAGTCAAGAAACAAATCAATTACTTCCGATTATTCAGGGTGATAAATATGGTTATATAGACTCAACGGGGCAGATTATTATTGAACCGCAGTTTAATGAAGCTGGTTTTTTTTCTGAAGGACTAGCATGGGTCAGAATTGGGGGTAAGAATGGCTTCATTGACAAAACGGGGCAGATTATTATTGAACCACAGTTTGATCGTGCTTCTTCCTTTTCTGAAGGACGAGCTGCTGTAGGTATTGGTGGTAAGATGGGCTATATTAACAAGACTGGCAAACTGGTTATCCCACCACAATTTAATACAACGTATCGGTTTTCCGAAGGGCTAGCTAGGGTCGCAATTAATGGTAAGTGGGGCTATATCGATAAGACGGGCAAGATAATTATCCAACCGCACTTTCATAAAGCTAGAGACTTTTCCGAAGGACTGGCATTAGTTAGGCTTGGCAAACAATCAGGTTATATCGACAAAACGGGGCAGTTTGTTATCGAGTCACCTTTGAGTTTAGATAGAAATTTCTCCGAAGGTTTGGCAGTGGTGAGATCGGGTGTCGAGTGGGGCTATATCGACAAAACTGGACAAATAGCTATTGATTTACAGTTTAGACAGGCTTTTGATTTCTCCGAAGGGTTAGCCGCCGTAGTCACAGGTCCACCTATTCGGGAAGGACCACTAGAAATGACCGATGTAACTTGGGGCTATGTTGATAAAACAGGTCAGATGGTGATTAAAACGGAGTTTGATAAAGTCGAAGACTTTTCTGAAGGGCTTGCTGCTGTAGCTGTGGGTGAAAAGTGGGGCTATATTAATAAAAGTGGGCAGATCATAATTGAGCCTCAATTTGATTTTGCCAGTGAATTTTCCCAAGGATTGGCATGGGTGACAATTGACAGCAAGTCAGGTTATATCGATAACACCGGAAGGTACATTTGGTCTCCCAAGAACTGATTTATCGAGTTGACATGAAGCATAACTATAGGCTATTCGTGAGTCCTTGTTTGAACCTTGACAAAATATATTTATATTATGTAAGAGGTTTATGTTATTTATTTTTTTATCTCCTTTTATTTATTTGCCTTTACTCATGATATATACCATTAAAAACAATGAAACACGCCGTACAAAAATAAAAATTATATCTACAATATTATTGACCAAAATAGCCATATTTTTTAGTTATTTTAGTAATGCGTTTGGCGTAGAGGTACGACTAGAAGAAGAGTCTCCTTTTAATCCTCATTTTCATATAGACCCTAGACTGGATATCGCTCGAGATTTTGCAGCGATCAGCGTGTTTTTATCTATGTTATCAATCTTTTTGTGTTTGGTGATTTTACCTCAAAATCGACGAATAATACGTTGGATAATAACGCTCACGGCTATAGCCTCATTAAGAATTAGTGCTTATCGACTGGCAGAAGCTATGTGGCTCTCCCGTACTTGAGGTGATAATTTTGTTTCTGGGAAATATAGCATTCAAGATGTTGTCCGATATAATTTTCATATACAGCATATAGTTTACTATAATTAATTGCAAGTTATATAGTCATCCACTTATGCAGGAAGCTCAACAGAAGAAACCTTCGTTTATTCCACCCGCCCCTGCGCCCAAAGATAGTGCTACAGGGTTTACACCACCGCGATTTCCCGTACAGTCACAAGCCAAACAACCTTCTGCTTCAGGAAAGGTGACTCGCGCTTATTCCAGTTATGACCGAGATTTGATTCAGACAAAGCTGCTGGAAGGGATGGATAGGGCGATGCCAAGGCAGGCACAAACGGAAGCCATCCAGCCCAAAGATGCCCACGGTGAAGCCGAAGATGGGGTGCAACTCAAAGGCGATGGGGAGTCGGTACAACAAAAATCGCCTCAAGACATTGCTGCTGATGGATTTAGGGGGACACCCAGACGACTGCCCCATCTGGATAAAATCCAACAGTCCTTTGGTCAAGACTTATCCCATGTTCAAGCGTATACGGGTAAAGAGGCGGCGGCGGCATCTCAGAAGTTGGGGGCGGCGGCTTATACCTCTGGAAATCGGATTGCCTTTGCTAAGACTCCGAGTGTCGGATTAGCTGCCCATGAAGCTGCCCATGTTATGCAGCAACAATCTGGGAAGGTGCAACTCAAGGATGGTTTGGGACAGGTGGGGGATAAGTATGAACAGCACGCCGATGCGGTAGCCGATGCCGTAGTAGCCGGGAAATCGGCTGAACCTTTATTAGGAGAGTATACAGGAGACACTGCGATCGCGCCGTCGATGCCTTCAGTGATGGCACAAGCCGAAAATGCACCGCGACAACCGGGTGCGATCGGGCAAGATGTTTGGGCATCCGCAGAGGTCAAATTGATTGATGAGAGAAATTTTGGCAGTGCTTTGGCGGGAAGAGGCGGAAACTTAGGCAGTGAGGGAACCTATTACATTAATCCCAGAATCTCTGCCACATTGGGCGCAACCCAAGGTAAATTCCAAGGAACGCCCAGATTATTTCTCGGCGACAAAACCATTGGTAGCCACGTTCGGTTGATGGTTTCCAGCGCCAAAACAGAACCAAAAGATTTCGGGGGAGGACATGAAGGATACAAGTTTAGTGCAACCTACATCTTAAAAAATGCGAAAACTTGGGAAACACCTAACATGAGTTTTAACTTTGGCGTCCATAATCGTCGGCAACTAGAGGGAAGTCTCGGTGCTTCTGGAAGGTTACCAATTAAAAAGCTACTTCCTGTAGAAGCAAATGCCAATATTGGCACGAATTTCAGCAGTGAACAGGATTTTAAGGCAAATGTTGAAGAGTTTTCATTAGGCGGAACCAACAGCTACTATGCCCACACTCATGAAATTTCTCTCTATATAAGTTCTGCGGGGAATGCAGGTGGTAATCCCATTGAATCCGGAGGTGATGGCAATCATACTCCAGAGGGCGTTTATGTCTCTCAAAAAGTTAAGAGTAAAGACGTTGATCCTGATGATGGTAGTCATAGCTATATTACTAAACATGAAAATGAGCGAGTGAATATGCCTTTGCAACAATGAGAAAATAAGCCGAAAATGAAACCTCGAACAAGAATAGACCTTATAGTAATAGTAGCTGCCATAACAATGGCAAGTTGTTCAGGAGACAACATCCCCTTTCTCGGACAATCGCGCCCCCAGCCAATCCCCCCGCCAGAACCGATTAATTGTCCAGAAATACCGACGGTTGAGGAAATACCAAACACTCCTGTCTCTGGTCAAGTTTATGGGCGAAAGTTTTCCTTAGACAAGTCAGATATTTCTCTTCTTTATTTACGGATACAACACGGTAATCTTGATCCCCAGGCAATCACGGTGCGATTTAGTTTTGACATCCCAGTTGGATCTTCATATTTTGACCCAGTTGAATCTTCATCTTCTGTAGAACCGATAGAATACTACACCTCCAGGGCGGAAGGAACAACTTATGCTTACGGAGGAAGATATGGCACAGAACGTGAAAGTATCTGGGATTACCGTGTTGCCGCAACGGAGTATGTAAAGAATCTGCAAGAGAATTCAGATGTCGATCATTATATATTGTGGTCTTACAGCACTTCGCTTGACTATCCAGATTACCGAGTATTTGTGCAAATTGGTCAGCGACAGGGAGATTACCTTCCGGGCAAACTCTATTTGTGCATACCGGAAGCTGCAACTGAGATTCAAGGAACTTTTAATGCTAAACTATCACCCCCTAACGGGACTTTTGTTGATGACTAATACCGAGTAGCAGTCTAACCTGAAGTCCCCATGTGCGGATGTACTACACCTAGGCTAAAACCTTATTTCGTAGTGATTTTAGCGCTAAACCCCCTCAAAAATCGTATTTGATTTTTTGGCTGGGGGAACTTCAGATTAACGTAAAATTTGGTGAATCACAGAGTCACTACAGAACACAAAGAATTCCATAAATATGAAAAGCGTTGTAATTTCAAATTCCTAATTAATCATTTTAGACGTAAGCCGACAATGAAGTCTCAAACCAGAATAAATGTTGTAGTCATGTTAGCGACTATAACAATAGCAAGTTGTTCAGGAGACAGCATTCCTTTTCTCGGACAATCGCGCCCCCAGCCAATCCCTCCGCCGGAACCGATTAATTGTCCAGAGATACCAACAGTTGAGGAAATACCAAATACTCCTGTCTCGGGTCAAGTTTATGGGCGCGAGTTTTCCTTAGACAAGTCAGATATTTCGTTTCCTAAACTACGGATACAACATGGAAATCTTGATCCCCAGGCAATAACAGTCCGATTTGTTTTTGACATACTCATTGGTGCTTCATCTCCTGTAGAACCAATAGAATACAACACCTCCAAGGCGGAAGGAACAACTTATGCTTACGGAGGAAGATACGGCACAGAACGCGAAAGTGTCTGGGATTATCGTGTTTTAGCTACGGAATACGTGAAAAATCTGCAAGAAGATTCGGATGTCGATCACTATACGTTGTGGTCTTACGGGACTTCACTGGAGAACCCAGATCATCGTGTATTTTTGCAGATTGGTCAGCGACAGGGAGATTACCTTCCGGGAAAACTCTATCTGTGTGTACCGAAAATGGCAACCGAGATTCAGGGTACTTTTAACGCTAAACTCTCGCTGGGTGGCGGAACTTTTGTTGGTGACTGAATTTCTGCAACAATGAGGAAGTAAATCCAAAATGAAACCTCGAACAAGAATAAATGTTGTAGTAATGTTAACTACTATAACAATGGCGAGTTGTTCAGGAGACAGCATCCCTTTTCTCGGACAATCGCGCCCCCAGCCAATCCCTCTGCCGGAACCGATTAATTGTCCAGAGATACCAACGGTTGAGGAAATACCAAATACTCCTGTCTCTGGTCAAGTTTATGGGCGAAAGTTTTCCTTAGACAAGTCAGATATTTCGTTTCCGAAACTACGGATACAGCACGGTAATCTTGATCCCCAAGCCATCACAGTGTTATTTATCTTTGACATACTCATTGGTGCTTCGTCTCCTGTAGAACCGATAGAGTATTACACCTCGAAGGTGGAAGGCACAACTTACGCTTACGGAGGAAGATATGGCACAGAACGCGAAAGTATCTGGGATTATCGTGTGGATGCGACGGAGTATGTGAAAAATCTGCAAGAGGATTCGGATGTCGATCATTATACGTTGTGGGATTACAGTACACTTGACGACCTAGATTACCGAGTATTTTTACAGATTGGTCAGCGACAGGGAGATTACCTTCCGGGAAAACTCTATCTGTGCGTACCGAAAATGGCAACCGAGATTCAGGGTACTTTTAACGCTAAACTCTCGCTGGGTAGCGGAACTTTTGTTGGTGACTGAACATTCAGTACCTTTTCCTTAAACTGTCATGCATTTACAGCGCTTTTTAGGCTTATGGAATACAAAAATGTATCGGCTTGCTTTTCAGCGCAATCATCGTCTATAGTCTACTAACTTGAAAACTGCTGTAAATTGGGTATTAGTAGCGAGCAAGATGCTCGCACTACAAGGCTTTCGCTATTATTGACATTAAGGTTTAAATGCCGAACAGCTTATCACCATATAGCAGTAGACAAATCTGTTAGGATCAACACAATTCCTGAAGACGTTCCGCTGGAACGTCTCTACAAATCAATACTGTCCTAACACTACTGGCGACAGCTATAAATACGGAATACTTGGTCAAGGATGTTTCCGGGGGTGCATCCAACTAGGGTATCCTCACCATCGGCGACATCAGCTTCATCGCTGCCGAGCGACGACGACTTTGAAATCATTGCCGAGCATTTTAACGAGCATGGATATCCTTACAACCTGTCAGAGAACGTCAGGAGAATCAAGGAGTTTTTAGGGCTAACACCTGTCGATGGCAATTATGGACCGACTACTGCCATGACCGTTTATTTGTGGCAACAGAACAATGGACTGACTGCTGACGGAGAAGTCGGATGGAACACTTGGTCAAAGATGTTCTCTGGAATTGAACCTTACCAACTAACCGAATCTACACCACCAATAGAAACCTCACTACCGGCTAGTGCTATTGAGGGACTCAGATTCCTTCTACAAAGTTTGCCTCCTGAAATCAAAGAGAAACTGGGGGGTGAGGCAAACTATCTTCCTCTGGTGGATTATTATACCCAACTTGCACGTATTGCTTTTCTTTTACTACAACTAACACCAGAACAGGGTTACACAGGATGGCCTAATAGTTTTGTACCGCCTGCTGACAGACAAGAGTGTAATACAGACTGTTCAATACCATCTCCAAACGAGCCGTTCACTGTCAAATGGAGGGTTCCCATGACTAATAGAGAAGAGATACTGGAGCAACTACGCATACTAGACCGAGGGCGAAACCCAAATAATTTACCAGGTGACCCAAACCCATAAACTTGATGGTGGCAGAAACAGAAGATATCTACTTATACAACATATTGTTTCGCCGTCTAGTCCAGTCAAAAAAAAGAGGTTCAAAAGATTTAACCAAAGATGACACAAATAATAAGAGGTTTGTCAGAATTGATAAGCGTGGCTAAAAAAATATTTGGTAATTTGAGAAAGTACGAATTCAGAAGACGTGCTTCCTTAGACAAAGGTCAGGAAGTTCTTGCTTGGGTTAAGACTCAAAATCTACCGTTGGATACTGTTGATGACTTCCAACTGCCTCCTCACTTGGTACATATCACCCAACGGGGATCTGTCCAGGCTCTTCACACTGCTGATGGTCGCCACTGCGTGCTGATGAAAACTGATATTAGCTGGCAAGAAAACTTCATTGGTACACTCTATTGCGATGAACCGTTGTCGGACAGTGACTTTAGTCACCGTCGTAGAGCTGAATGCATAAGTATTGAGGGAAAATACGACGGCTGCTACGACTTTAGAGAGCTGTATGTACGTAAACGTCACAATGACTGTCTGTTTGAAGTTCACTACCTTTTAGGCTAATGGCAGTAAGCTGAAGGGGTGACAAGCAGCTCAAAAGCTAAGGAGCCACCCACGGCGATTGATGAGGAAATAAACGAACAGATAGGACAGATAGAACAGCTAGAACAGCTATTGGCTATGTCTCCCACAGAAATGACAGAGCCACTTGAAGAAAGAGAGCGAGAGCCTCGGTATGCTACTGATGAAGAGAAAAGAAATCCTATCTGTGGACCATACGCA
Source organism: Coleofasciculus sp. C1-SOL-03 (assembly GCF_040220555.1). NCBI lineage: Bacteria > Bacillati > Cyanobacteriota > Cyanophyceae > Coleofasciculales > Coleofasciculaceae > Coleofasciculus > Coleofasciculus sp. C1-SOL-03. The sequence goes on along the minus strand of NZ_JAVJUO010000078.1, from coordinate 20,967 downwards.
GATAAAGCCAATCAAAGGCAACGTAAAACTTTTGAGCCTAAAAACAAACGTATGAGCAAGATATCAGCAGCAATAGTACACCTATTAGAAAAAATGGTGTTTGTGTTATTTTGGGCAGAGTCTTTGTCTGGTGAAATCGCGTACAAAAACCGAAGACGTGCTTCGCTGAAGAAATATCAGGAAGTTATGGATTGGGTCAAAACTCAGAATCTACTCCTAGATACGGCTTGTGAACTTCCATTACCTGAGCACCTAGCCCACATTACCCAGCGAGGTTCAGTTTTTGTGCTGCATACGGCTGATGATCGCTACTGCATTCTGCTGAAAACTTGGATTTTTTCAGGCAGAGAAAACTTTTGGGGTACATTCTATTGCGATGAACCCTTGTCTGAAAACGATTTTCGCAATTACCCCTATGAAAATAAAAACTGCATTAGAATTGAGGGCAAATATAATTGTATCGATAAGAATGGCAAGGAAGATTACGGTCTTAACTTTAAGGAACTGTACGTAAGCCGAAACCACAACGACCAACTCTTTGAGGTTTACTATACCTTGAATTAATAATGGGACTTTTGACTTTTTACTTCCAAGGTAACGGTACTAACGACCAAACATAAGAGGATATTCCTGAGAAACTGCCACCCGAAAACTAATTAATCCGTCCGCTCTGCCGCTGTCTGATTCATGTTTATCCCGGTATGCCGAACGGCAACCTTTAGGATGGAGATTCCAGGCACCACCTCGCAGCACCCGATACCGAGTATCTCCCTCTAATTCCCAAACCGTTCCATCAGATGGTGCGCCTTCGTAGTTTTCATGCCAAGGGTCAGCACACCACTCCCAAACATTCCCGTGCAAATCGTATAGTCCAAAAGCATTGGCAAAGACAAAGCTATTAACACGGGTTATCTGTTGACGGCACTTCCCCTTTGAACCCAAAGCATAAGTTCTGTTCGCGTTGTAATTAGCCAGTAAAGGAGTAATGGTCTGACCAAAATGGAACGGTGTTGTTGTCCCAGCCCGACAAGCATATTCCCACTCCGCCTCACTCAGTAACCGATAGTTGCGCCCCGTTTTCTGGGTCAGTCGCGCACAGAACTCCACAGCCTCATACCACGAGACACCAACCACAGGTAAGTCAGCATCGTTGAGGTAGGAACGCCGCCATGGTTCGGGAAATAAGGCATGGTTGACCTGAGGTAAGGCAGCTACAGCCTGCCACTGAGCCTGAGTCACCGGAAAAATTCCGATGTAAAAAGGAGCAATGTTAACTAAGTGTTGCGGTCCCTCAAAGGGATAGTGACCTTTTTCTGTTTCTGGCGAACCCATCGAGAAGCGACCACCGGGAATGTAGGTCAGTGCTAACGATACGCCTTCACCGAGTTTCTCGACAAATATCCTTGCCGATTGAACTTGGCGAGCGATTTCCTGACCCTGTGCATCCACAGAGGTGACTTTGACTCTGTATTGTCGCTCTGAGAGCGCCTGCGCGATTTCTGGCTCTGTTCGTTGCCGTAGCAGCAAGTAGGCAGCGACCTGTACGTCCCAGGATTCGTCATTTAATGCTGCGATCGCTAAATCTATACCTTCAGCTCCGTAGTTTAAGACCTCTTGTAGGGCTTGAATTCTTTCTGGAACTCTAGAAATAACGAAGCGACGTTTGACACCTTCAAGTCCTCCCATCACTGCATCCCCTATCGGGACTGAAGCGTTATCCCCCCATACACCATCGTCATCTTTTGGCTGATTGAATTGATCAGTTATTTTATCGTTACACATAACGAATAACCAAGAACAAATCCTTTACCATTGACCCGCCAACGCCGCCCGACAGCGTTCGCAAATCGTGGGATGTTCGATAATTTTACCCACAAACGGAGAATAGTTCCAGCAACGATCGCACTTTTCGCCTTCAGCTTTGACAACTCCTACCCAAACCTGTTCCGACTGACTGCGATAGTCAGCATTTTCAAGCGCATCCGGGGTATCTAACACCTCAACTTGGGAGGCTAAAAATAGATAGCGCAACTCATCCACCCCGTTACTGAGAACCGTAAACCGTTCCCCTAGAATTTTGGGTTGGGGTTGCGGTTGTACTGGTGCTGGAGGTTCGGCTTCAGGTTCCACCGTTTCGGGTTCCGGTTGAACAGAAGCTTCACCCAATACCTCGGTTTTTAGCGATCGCGCTTTTTCTGCTAATTCTTGCCGATTGGGGGCGCGGAGTAAATAGCGATTGATAAACCAAGCACTGTAGCCTACTCCTACCAATTGTAAGATATCAGCAACTAAAGGCAGACGTGCGATTGAAGCTAATACTGTTGCGGTTACTTTTAAGGTAATCGGTACCGCTACCACGACTCCCACCGTTAACCATACGCGCTGATTTTCGCTGAACACCTGGCGTAGTGTCGTTAAGACAGTGAACAGAATTTGATTAATATTCCACTCTTGTTCCCCTGTCTCTGAGGACAGCATTTCAGGAGGTGGTGATGCTTTTGGTTCCTCCGCCATCACCATCAGTTCCGGTTTCGGGGTTTGCAACCACAGGCGCGGAATCCCACTGGGGTTTAATTTCCGCAACTGTTGGCGTAATTGCGTATCGGGGACATGAAGCAAGACTTTTGCTTCTAAAGAAGAACCGATCATCTTCTCTGCCCTAGCTTGTTCTAACACCTTATTCACCTCGGTGCGGATATTACGTAACCTTGTCCATTTTTCGACTAATTCTGGCTTTTTCCAGGTTTCATCTAACTGCACCCATCCCGACTCAAACACCGATTTATAGGGAGTGGGATAAGGCAGATATTGCCAGATATCTTCTGCGGTATGGCATAATACAGGCGCAATCGATCGAGCTAAATTTTCCAGTGCGATCGCTAATACCGTCTGACAACTGCGGCGTCGTACCGAATCCGGATGACTGATATACAAACGATCCTTGGCAATATCTAAATAAAAGTTGGACAAATCCACCACACAGAAATTCTGCACCGTTTGGAAGAAGCGGAAAAACTGATAACTGTCAAACGCCTCCGTCACCTCACCAAACACCTCCGTCATCCGGTGCAGCATATAGCGGTCTAGTTCCGGTAACTGTTCATACGCCACCGCATTTTTAGCCGGGTCAAAATCATGCAGATTTCCCAATAAAAATCGCGCTGTATTGCGAATCTTGCGATAAATATCGGAAAGCTGCTTCAGTATCCCTTGACCAATGGGAACATCGACTGAGTAGTCCACCGACGACACCCATAGCCGCAGCATATCCGCCCCATACGGCGGTTCCTGTTTATGATTTTTCCCGCCTTCAATAATCGTCGCGGGGTCTACCACATTCCCCACAGATTTGCTCATTTTACGTCCTTGTTCATCCAGAACAAAGCCATGGGTTAATACTGATTTATAGGGCGCACAACCATTTGTCGCCACACTGGTAAGGATACTGGATTGGAACCAACCCCGATGTTGGTCTGACCCTTCCAGGTACATATCGACAGGGTAGGATAATTCCTCACGTTCTTGCACAACTCCCGCCCAAGACGAACCGGAGTCAAACCAGACATCCATCGTATCGGTTCCTTTGCGGTAGGTGCGACCATTATTTCGGTAGGATTCGGGTAATAATTCCGTTACGGGCAATTCCCACCACGCATCTGACCCTTTTTCAGCGATAATCTTTTGGACGTGGGCGATGGTTTCTTCTGTCAGTAGAGGTTCATTCGTCTCCTCATCATAAAATACCGGAATCGGCACCCCCCAACTCCGTTGGCGCGAAATACACCAATCGGAACGTTCTGACACCATAGCAGTAATCCGGTTTTCGCCTTGGGGAGGAATCCAATTAACCGACTGAATCGCCTGCATCACTTCTTCCCGGAAGCCATCCACCGACGCAAACCATTGTTCTGTCGCCCGGAAAATTGTTGGTTCTTTGGTGCGCCAATCGTAGGGATATTTATGGACGTAGTTTTCTTCTTTGAGGAACGAACCCGCCTCTTTCAGGGCGTCAATCACCGCTGGATTCGCATTCCGCAGCACATTTAATCCGGCAAAGGGACCCGCTTCGGTGGTAAAATCTCCATTTCCATCTACGGGAGAGATAATCGGTAAATTGTAGCGCTGACCGACGATATAATCTTCTTGACCATGACCGGGTGCGGTATGAACTAATCCAGTTCCCGATTCGGTGGTAATGTAATCGCCACCAATCACAATCGGACTTTCCCGGTCAAAGAGGGGATGGCGATAGGTACACTGGTCTAATTCCTGTCCTTTCAGCGTGGTTTTGACGGTTAGGGCTTTATCCAGAGTTTGAGAGAGGCGTTCGACTAATTCCGCCGCTACGATTAAGTATTTAAACCCTTCGGCTTCCGTGTCTGAGTCGGCTGATGCTTCTGCTTCTGGGGATTCCTCGGCTGGCGTTGGCGCAAATCCTTTTGCCTTTGACTTACTTGATGACTTAGAGGATTTCTCCGCCTCCTGACTGGCTGATTTTGGCGACACTTCTACAATCGCATACGTCAGTTCTGGATTCACCGCCACGGCTAAGTTACCGGGAATTGTCCAAGGGGTGGTTGTCCAGATAGCGACACCCAAATCCACTAAATAGGGTTTTAGCTTTGCTTCCACGGAGTCGGAGGCTTTGGTCAGGGGAAATGCGGCATAAAGACTGCGGGAGGTATGCCCTTCCGGATATTCTAACTCCGCTTCTGCCAAGGCGGTTTGGGAACTGGGACTCCAATGAACGGGCTTCATTCCCCGATAGATATAGCCTTTTAGCACCATTTGACCAAATACGCCAATTTGCGCGGCTTCGTATGCGGGGGTTAAGGTCAGGTAAGGATGATCCCAGTCTCCCCATACACCATAGCGTTGAAACCCTTGGCGTTGCTGATCAACTGTTTTCAGAGCAAATTTTCGGGCTTTGCGCCGCAGCTTTATCGGGGTTAGGGCTTGGCGTTCTTCGGAGTCCATGGCTTGCAGGACTTTCAGTTCAATGGGTAAGCCATGACAATCCCAGCCAGGAATGTAGCGAACTTTATGCCCTTGCAGCAGCTTATACTTATTGATGATATCTTTAAGAATCTTATTTAGGGCGTGTCCCATGTGTAACGCCCCATTCGCGTAGGGGGGACCATCATGCAAGATGAAACTATCACCGGGATTCGTCTGTGACAGTCGCTGATAAAGTTGTTGGTCTTGCCAAAATTGTTGCAGTTCCGGTTCCCGTTTGACCGCGTTTGCCCGCATACTAAATTGGGTTTGGGGCAGATTTACGGTGTCTTTGTAGGATTTAGCGTCTGTCACAGTTCGACCTATGGGTTAATGGTTGTACGTAGGGGGGAGTCGGGATTCGTCCCGATGATCCCTGTTTACAATAAGATATTGGATCTATCCCTACATTATGGTGAGAATTTGCCCTGGTTTCAACTTAACTGGGAGGATTTTCCGAACCTGGAGATACTTCGCCAGAAGATGGGCGAGATTTGGGGTCACCCTCACCTATTGGTTCCGCTGGGGGCGATAGTTGCGATTCTGGGGCAATGTCTTCGACTGGGATTTCCGGGGACTCTGAGGATTCAGGTTCAGCCGATTGGTTCGCTGCGTCTACCTGTTCCGGTTCCGGCGGATTCGGGCGCATGAGTTGTTCGGAGTCGTCGGCTTGAGTCACCTCTGTGGTTGATTCTGCTGGAGTTTCTGGGGGTTGGGTGTCCTGATTTTGGCGGAGTTCCGGTTCCGGTGGCGGTGTTTCTTCCCCTAAGGTAGTGTCAACGGTTTGGGTGTCCTCTGGGGTGTCGTCGGTTAGGCTGTCCTCAGCTTTGCCTGTTTCTTCTCTATCCTGACTCGGCGTTGGGGACTCCTGGAGTGAGGTATCTGGCTGACTGGATGCAGGAATTTCTGGTTCAGGTGAGGGCGGAATATCCGCTGATGCTGTTTGCGGTTTCTTCGTTTTAGCGGGTTTGGATTTCCCTTTACCCAAGAGATTATTGAAAAAGCCACTAATTCCCTGGCGTTGTTTGGCTTGTTTCGGGGTTGGTTTTGCGGGTTGTGTTTGTTCTTCTACAGGAGTCTCGGCTACAGGTGTCTCAGTTAACGGTTGTGCTTCTGTCGGCGTCTCGGCTACAGGTGTCTCGGTTAACGTTTGTTCTTCTACAGGAGTCTCGGCTGGAGACTCGTCTGGGACAAATTCCCCTATCGCTTCTGGCGGCGTTGTTTTCTCTACCCGTTCAGTTGGCGTTGTTTCCACGGTTTCTGTGGCTTCAGTCGGTTCGGTGATATCCGCCATTACGGGTTCTGCTGCGGTTTCCTCCGTTACCTCTGTGGGAGACGCGACGGGGACATCACGTTCTGCTGATGGTGGTTGCACCTCCTCGGTTATCTCTGTAACTGTCCCAGGGAAGGGTTCGCCGATTTCCGTTTTGGCTGGGGCGATTTCCGTCTCTGGCGTCGCTGGTTCGGTGGCTGGTTCCGGTGTAGTCGCGACTGGGGTTGGCGTAACTGGCTGTTTACGGAACACCCGGGCGACGGGTTGAACCACTAAATTTTTTGCCAATTGGAAAATTCCAGAACTGGCTATTTTCTCCTGAACTTGGGGCGAAATTTCGGTTTGGGCTTCAGGTAAAGCCAACTGTCGCCGCAGCATCAGAGTTTGCCAGCCTAACCACCCCAACAGGGATACACTGGCGAGTTGACTCAGGAGTACCGCCCCGGTAATCCGCCCTGCACATACCCACAAGACGAGGGCGTAGAAAAATCCTACACCACTCCAGAAGAAGTCGCTTTTGCGGTGGACTTCAGGAAAAAAGAATGCTGCCATGTAATAGGCAAAGCTACCAAGACCGATAACCAACGCGAGGACGTATGGCAACATGAGGCGGAGACTCCTTGAAACAGACGTTCATCATTGTAGAGGGTATAGGGTTAGAGGAACCCTTAACTCTATCCTTATTATTTTCAGCAGGTCGAGTGCGATCGCGCCAAGTCCATTGTAACGAGATGTTACAAGCTCCCGTTTATTCACCACCTTGTCGGGGCACCATCCTTGCGCCCGATTCAAGTCCCATCGCTGATGACAAACCCATGGTACTGACTGGTATGCTGGTGGGCAATGCCCACCATACTATCGGCATTTTCCGGTTGACAATCTTTGCCTATCCTACATGGCTATTTTGGCTAAAATAAGTGTTCAAAGGGATGTGAATCAAGGAAAGACCCTATGGCTAATTATAACGAGGTACTCCGTCTATCTGGCAGCCTCACTCTTGATGAGAAAGTGCAATTAATTGAAGCGTTGTCAAGGTTAATTCGCCAACAAATTAACTTATCTCAGGAAACGCCCTCATCCATCGTGGATATTGATGTTGAGTCTGATCCATTAATAGGGTTATTTGATGGCACAGAAAAAACAAGAGGAAAATTGGGAAAATGGCGGGGATTTTTGCCTAAGCGTGTGGATGGTTTAGAATTCCAGAATTCACTCAGACAAGAATGGAATGAATAATAGTTGCATTAGGATGGGCTAAAATAAGTGTTCAAAGGGATGTTAATCAAGGAAAGACTCTATGGCTAATTATAACGAGGTACTCCGTCTGTCTGACAGCCTCACTCTTGATGAAAAAATGCAATTAATTGAAGCGTTGTCAAGGTTGATTCGTCAACAAATTAACCTATCGCAGAAAACACCCTCATCAATCGAGAATACCAATGTTGACTCTGATCCGTTAGTGGGACTATTTGCTAGTACGAGTGATCTTGCCACTCGTTCAGAAGAAATCCTGCAACAAGAGATTACTGAAAAATCGGGGTGGACATGGAAAGAATCTCAGCCGTAGTTGATACGGGGTTTGTTGTTGCGCTGTTGAATCGCTTAGATACGATGCATAGAAGTGTGATGACGATTTACTTCAGCCAAACATCGGCAATTTTATTACCACAAACTGTATTGGCAGAAGTGGCTTATTTAGTTGGGCGTAATGCAGGAATAACAACAGTAGTCAGTTTTTTACGAGGACTATCTGCCAGTCGATTTCGTTTAGTTGCTTTGACAGAGCAAGACATAGAACGGGTGGCAGAAATATTGGCAGACTATGCAGATAGTAGGATTGATTTTGTGGATGCAAGTGTTATGGCTGTAGCCGAACGCTTTGGGAGTACAAAAATATTAACGTTGGATCAGCGTGACTTTAGATTATTTCGACCTCGACATTGTGAAAGTTTTGAAATTATCCCCTGAATCAAATAGAATGACCTGAAACCAGATGTTACGAATACATCTAGCGAGATTCTTCCCTTCAGTCTCCAATGACAGGTTAAAATAGTTTGTAGTAGGCACTTTAGTGCCTTATAATGTCTGATGTGTCGGTATCGAAATTATGTTTTTTTAACGCAGAGGACGCAGAGGGAAACGCAGAGGTACGCCGAGGAATTGGCAGTATTGAGGGGAATTGGTCGAGGTGGGGAGAAGTAGGTGGAAATTATATGATAGGTGGTTTATCTGTTCGATTGTTTCTCATAAGTGCTGACGCGGACGCTTAACGAAGGCGCGAATGATTCGCCATAGGATTAGGGTGGTAAATGTAAGTAGGGCAAAAGGAAATGCGATTAATCCCGCGATGAAGCACAAGGCTAGATGCAGTTTACCCCGTTGAGCAAATTTAATTGTTGATTTGAACCACTGCGGATAAGGCATAGAATCAATAGGAAGCTCAAGTTCTTGTAATATTTGGGTGGCTTGATACGCAGTGGCAAATCCTTCCTTCACTCTACCGCATTGATAATAGGCTTGAGATAAACTATTCAGAGTTCTGGCAATCTCATGGCGATTTCCGATTTCTTGAAAAATCATCAACGACTGCTGATAATTTTCAATTGCCATTTTGTATTGCCGTAGGTGATGACAAACACGACGAAGCATTCCCTAAATTATTCAGGCAAATAGCAATGTACTTTTGTAAATTACAATGATCTTGAAAAGAATTACTGTTGTTTTCAAAGAAAGCTAAAGATTGCTGAGAATATTGTATTGATTTTTTATAGTCTCCTATAAAATAATAGGCATTACCCAAGTTCAGCCTAGAAATAGCAATATCAGTGCAATCGCCTATTTCCTCAAATATGGCTAAAGACTGTTGCGTGCATACTATAGCTTCTTGGTATTCTCCTAAATGAGAATAAGCACTTCCCAAATCTCTCAGTAATTCACCAAATACCCAATCTGACTTGCTTCGATTCCATGCCTCAATTAATTGATTATACAATTTAACCTGAATCTGACTATACCCACGCAAGCTTAAAAACTCATTGCAGCAGCGCAAAATGTTCAACGCTGGAATATACTTTTTGATTTCACCGTTATGATAGAAGGTTTCCAGATATTCAGCTACATCCTCTAGTGTTTGCCACGGACGCTTTTTAAGATTTAAAAGATAGTAGTTTATCGCCCGTTGATGCGCCTGGGTTAAATCTCTCGCCTTGTACTTCGCATATTCCTGAATCAACGGCTGAAACTTAAACCACCGCCCCCCATTTTCATCTCTTTCTTCCTTTAATAGAGAACGTTTCACTAACTGGCGCAAATCTTGTTCAATGCTTTTGAGATCAGATTCTTCTTTTTGATGAAATTGACTATTAAGTACACTTGAAAAACCTAACTCTTCCAATTCAAATTTTATTACCAGAAACGAGGGAGAATTCGTATGAATATTGCTTTTAATATTGCTCCCCTTTCCACCTCTCTTATTCTCCCTTGCAAGAGGAGAGAAGTAAGGAATAATTTTTATTGTTGGAAGGGTTGGGGGAGAGGTCATTTGTGCCAGCGCCATGGCTGAATTAAAGGGAATCCGATAAACACATACTCCCAATATCAATTGCTGCATTCTCTGGCTAATTCGCCCAAAACTCTCATCCAACACCCGCCGCATCCAGATATCAACTGTACCCCGATGCAATCCGGTTAAATTCTCATCGGTTAATAAATAGGAGATATCCGCCAACCCATAACGCTGTAAATACTGAATCTGTGGATCTAATTCTTCCTCTTCTAATAAAAAGCCAGCTACCAGCGTTAATAATAATGGATGTCCCTCTACCTTCTGGGAAAACTCAACTAATTCCTCCTCTGTTCCCCGAATTCCCAACGTCTGTAATAACGTCGCCCCTTCTACAGGTTCTAATCCCGGTAAGGATAACCATTGACATTTAATCGGCGGCAAATTCAACCGTTCCCGCGTTGTTACCAGTACGACACTTTTCTCGCCACATTCCAACCAGCCATAGAAAAATTGCCGATAGGATTCATCGCGAATAGATGTATTCTTGTTGTTAAGAGATGGCATAAATCTCGGCGTCCTGGCGACACACCCGCAGCGTTTCCACTGTTATATCGAGGAGTTCAGCGGCTTTCATTTCAGAAATTTTGCCTGATTTAAGGGCTTGCCAAATTAATTGTTGATAACGTTCATTTTCGGGAAAGTCTTCTGGCTTGAGTTCTGGCGGTAACTCCATTGTATTTTTCAGCGAGGAGCTATGCTGCTTTTTGTAGACAGCACAAATTTTGGCTTTTTCTTTGGCATAGTCAATTACTTCCATCTGTGCCAAACGGGTCAAAATAACTTGATAACCGACCCGAAAATGTTGTTTGAGTTTAACGATATTAGTGGTTAACTGGTACATCCGCTCTAATTCTGCTTGGGGAACTAACAGATGACCAGCAAAGCAGTCAGCCACTTTTTCCCGTGCTTTTTCTTGTTCCTTTGTTCCTTCTTCGATCAGAGTATCTTTGTACCCATCTCGATGACAGATTAAGTGTCCTATTTCATGAGCTAAGGTGAACAGTTGCCGTTCTATCGTAATGTTATGGCTGTTGATTAAGACAAAAGCGCCTTGAGCATCACTACAGGCACTTAAACTAAAGAAACCTTTAATCGGATAGGAAACCCGCAGGACTTTTAAGCCTATTTCTTCTACCGTGTCAAATAAATTGAAAATCGGTGCTTCTCCCAATCCGATACAGCGACGAAACCGACTAGCAATTTCAGCGATGCGTTTTTCATTACCCTCAACTTGATAGCAAGGGGTACTTTCTGGGGTGTATGGGGGTAAACCCACGGCTTGCTCCAGAGTGTTATAGGTTTCCAGCATTCGCAGCACTTGGGCGGCAAATTGGGGGTTGTTGCCCAAGGAAGCATGAGCGCGGAAGCGGAAGTTAGGTAGTCCCTCGCTTCCCGGGCGTAGGCTTGCGCCCTCTAAGGTTGCGGTTCTAAACGATAGGTTTAAGGGCGTATGCCAGGAAGCCCCTACAGTCATATTGTTTGGTAACGTGGGAAGGATTGAGGCGCGATCGCATTCTCCACCCCAAAAAACGAGTCGCCCACCCTGTCTCAGTTTTACTCTATCGCTGTTGCTGCCTAGTCTTGAGACACCAGATGAACTGATACCGCCTCAATCAATATCATCGGGCAAGTCGTCGATTGACATTTCCATAAACTCAGTTAACAGCGTATTGACGATGTAAATACATTCTGCCTACACTTAGAGGCATGGACGTATATTTCGTACTCAACGGCATCACCTTTGTTTGGAATGAACAGAAGGCGCGGCAAAATCCTGCCAAGCATGATGGTGTTACCTTCCAACAGGCTACAGAAGCTTTCTTCGATCCCTTTTTAGTTGTCGTTGATGCGAGTCGCAATGATGAAGCGCGAGATGCTGTCATTGGTTTGGATAAACGCTGGAATCTCCTGTATGTGGTTCATATTGAGCGGGATGATGACATGATTCGGATTATTTCGGCTCGTAAAGCAACGAGAAAGGAGCGTGACTACTATGAAACCTGAAGCCTTGAAAAAACGATTGGATAAAAACCGTCCGATGACCAGTATCACAATTCGCATTCCTGAAGATGTGGTCGAGGATCTCAAGCGGGTGGCTCCATTACTGGGTTTTTCGGGTTATCAACCCTTAATTCGTGCCTATATTGGTCAGGGGTTACGAGCTGATCTTGAGCGATTAGAAGGAGATACGGTTTCTGCTTTAATTGCTAGTTTAAAGCGTCGCGGCGTGAGTGATGATGTGATTCATGAAGCACTCAGCGAAGTGGCTCAAAACTGAATCTGATTAGAGAGGCGATCGCATTCCTCACCCCAAAACACGAGTCGCCCACCCTGTCTCAGTTTTACTCTATCGCTGTTGCTGCCTAGCCTTGAGACACCTGATAAACTAGACACCGCCTCAATTGAGGTCGATTGACATTCCCCTTGGTTCTAGCTATAGCCAACAAATCTTCACACGTTTCGACCGTGAAGACTCCTTCGACGCTTCCTGTGTTACTTGTTCAACTTCAGGAAGCAAATCCGCAACACCGAACACCTGACCAAGGGGTGATGTTTTGAGAAAAGCTTGCCGTTGAGCATGATTCATAACAACTTCTGTCCCCGCCCTGATTTGATCACGACTCAAGCAGGGTTGGGATTCCCCATTCCCGTTCATGTCTTTGACAGAAGGTGGCTGCTGCTGTTCGTAAAAATCTGAAGGCATATCCATCTTCACCGGGCGCGATTGTTACAGCGTCCAGATACTCCATTTGAATCACATTTCTATAATGGGCGACTGCACCAGCTAAAGAGACCAACACAATTAACGGATCATTGGCTGATCCTGAACAATATTGCAGCCCAACTTTGGTAGAGTACCAAATGAACCATTTGCCAATAGGTACAAGCAGTCGATCCGTTCTTTCTCCTCGGCTGGTCGGATTTGCCTTTAGTTGTTCTATTTCTAAGAATCTCGGTGTGCCAGGATAAGGATAGAGACCATATCGAACTAAACCCTTTAGGTAGGGGCGCAAGGCTTGCGCCCTCTCAAGTTACTCAGCGTTATACTATTTAGGTTCACTTGTCAACAACTCACCGCTAAGTTCTAACGAACTATAGCGGGAGCTTGTAAAAACAGGCTCTAGTTGACCAGACTAAGGTTTGAAACAAACCTACGTTCAGAGCAAGAGTTAAAGTTCCTACCTTAAAATGCGTGCCAGTTTTAAGCTCTAGAACTAGAAAGTTAAACATCTGTAGTTGAGTTAAGGAAGTGCTTTCTAGGTGTACCGACTCTGAACATTGTCGAGGCAAACTTTACCAGCAATGAGAGTCTCAAAGTAATGCGAGTCTTCGTTCTAGACAAAAATCTACAGCCTCTTGACCCAACGCATCCAGCGAGAGCAAGAGAATTACTCTCGCAAGGGAGGGCTAAAGTATACAGACGATACCCGTTTACCATTGTCGTGCAAGACAGAACCGTTGAAGAATCGGTCACGCACCCACATCGGGTCAAAATAGATCCTGGCAGCAAAGTAACGGGTATTGCAGTTGTTCAAGAGAAAACAGGACGTGTAACAAACGCCATTGAAGTCTCACACCGAGGGCAACAAATTAAAGATTCCCTCTTAGCTCGCAGGTCATTAAGAAGGGGACGCCGTAACCGTAAAACCCGTTACCGCCAACCTCGTTTCTTAAACAGAACCCGTAAAACCGGATGGCTACCACCATCGCTGGAGAGTCGGATTGCCAACATTGAAACTTGGGTACGACGGATTAGAAAACTCTGTCCGATTTCAGCCATCTCTCAAGAACTGGTAAGGTTTGACCTTCAGCAAATGCAAAATCCTGAAATTAGCGGGGTTGAGTACCAACGAGGTGAACTCTTTGGCTTCGAGGTTAAAGAGTATCTTCTTGCCAAATGGGGTAGAAAATGTGCTTACTGTGGCGCTGAAAACGTTCCGTTCGAGATTGAACACATTCTGGCAAAAAGTAAAGGCGGCTCTAACCGAGTCAGCAATCTTTGTCTTAGTTGTCATTCTTGCAACCAAGCTAAAGAAAACAGACCCGTTGAAGAATTCCTAAAAAAGAAGCCAGGAGTCCTTAAACGGGTATTAGCTCAAGCCAAAACACCTCTTAAAGATGCTGCGGCTGTTAACGCTACCCGATGGGAATTGTACAGACGACTTCAGCTAACAGGTTTACCCGTAGAAGTAGGCTCTGGAGGTCGCACTAAGTTCAATCGTAAAACCAGAGGGATTGAAAAAGCTCACGCTTTCGATGCAGCCTGTGTGGGAACATCTACTCCTGAACGATTATTAATTCGAGGCATTAAACCTCTCAAAGTTACCGCGAAAGGACACGGAAATAGGCAGCGTTGTCGCCCTAACAGGTACGGATTCCCTAAAGCTCACGCTCAATCAGCCAAATATTTCCAGGGTTTTCAAACTGGCGATATTGTTAAAGCTGATGTTCAAAAAGGTAAGTTTGAAGGTCAATATGTTGGTCGAATTGCGATTCGATTTAGACCGAGTTTTGTCTTGCAGTCGCCAACACAAAAGTTTGATGTACATCCCAAATACTTGAGAACTATTCACAAGGCAGACGGCTATGAATATCAATCCTGAAAATAATGATTCGCTGTCGCTCAATTTCAATGTTGGCGGCAATTCCCCTCCCGCTAACCTTCGGTATAACGGGAGGGGAATTGCCGCATTTAAGATGGAGTGGCAACCGATAGAAGATTTACCATCAAACTGGCAAAATTTGGCTAGTTCTGAGTTACCCCCCTTAGTCACTGTTTGGGATGAACAAGCAGAACGCCTTCGCACATCGGGTGAGTTTAAAACGTTTATGGATAGGCTACGCCGAGAGATAGCTATCGAAACGGGAATTATTGAGCGGTTATACACTATAGATCGAGGAATAACTCGCCTTTTAATAGAACAAGGAATTAACGAAGCTCTGATTCCTCATGGAGCAACAGATCGTCCGGTAAAACAAGTCGTGTCTTTAATTCAAGATCAAGAAACGGCAATCGAAGGACTATTTGATTTTGTCGGTGGGCAGAGAAGTTTGTCCACATCTTATGTCAAGCAATTACACCAGGTTTTAACGCAGAGCCAAGATAGTACAGAGGCATTAGTTCCACAGACAGGGCAAATCATTCGCGTTCGTCTCATACGAGGTGACTGGAAGCAACAACCGAATAATCCGATGCGGCTAAATGGGACGATTCATGAGTATTGTCCTCCAGAACAAGTGGCATCGGAAATGGATAGATTGATTGAATTGCATCATCACCATCGAAACCAGAAGATTCCTCCTGAAATCGAATCAGCTTGGTTGCATCATCGATTTACTCAAATTCATCCATTTCAAGATGGGAATGGTCGAGTGGCTCGATGTCTTGCCAGCTTAGTCTTTATTCAGGCGGGATGGTTCCCACTGGTTCTTACTCGTGATGATCGTGCTGCTTATATTGCGGCTTTAGAACAAGCTGATCAAGGTGATTTGAAAGGCTTGATTAATCTATTTACCAAGAGTCAAAAGCAAGCTTTTATCCGTAGTCTTGGTTTATCTGAGCAAGTTTTATCGGAGACACGACGGACTCAGGTAATTATTGCTTCTATTGCTGAAAAGTTAAAGCAAAATCAATCAGAATCTCTGCAAGCGCGAAATCAAAAAGTGGAAGGTTTTGCTGCCAATTTATTTGAGATTGCCTCGAATCGCTTACAAAATGTCGCTAATGAAATCAAACTATCTGTTCAAGCTTTAGTTGATGAACCTGAAGTGTTTACCGTTACGGCGTCTGCTGGCGACACTCGTTCCTACTATCATCGTTACCAAGTTGTCGAGACCGCTAAACAGTTAGGATACTTTGCTAATCTTCGTAATTATCATAGTTGGATACAGTTGATTATTAATGTAGAAACATCAATGACAATTTTACTATCGTTTCATGTTCTGGGACATGAGTATCGTGGTTTGCTGGTATGCTCTGCCTGTGCGTACTATAGAGATAATACAGAAGAAGGTGAACGGAACATTAGTGAGATTCAAGCGTTAACCGATTCTCCATTCCAGTTTTCTTATGCTGACGACGAAAGCAATTTGATAGAGCGCTTCAAACAGTGGTTAGAGGATGTGATTTTGACAGGGTTAGAATATTGGAACAAGAGTCTCTAAAAAAATAGCGATCGCACTCCTCATCCCAAAACACGCGATCGCACGGACTCACCCCAAAACACGCGATCGCACACCTTCTATCAGTCTTACCCTATCTGTGTTTCTATCCAGTCCAAGTTAAGTTCGTGCCTGCCACGACTTGGGATCTCGCCGACTATGAAAAATTGCCGTCACAATTACCCGACTTGATACAATCCGATAGTATACGGCATAAGGAAAACGTCGCACTACTGCCCGCCGGACATCACGATATACGATGGCATAAGACTCTGGCATCAGACAAATTCGATTTAGCATCTCATCCACACAGTCCAAAAACTCATCACCAAGTCCTCGTTTTTGGCTCTCGTACCAACGATATGCGTCGTTAAGCTCTTCACGAACTTCCGGGCGAAATACCAGTGCGTAATTCATTACTGCCCCTGAATCGATCCTTTTATTTCCTCCCAAGTCATTACATTGTCCGGATTTATTTCATAGTCATCAATTCGATGATCAAGTTCCTGTTTTTGCCTCTCTGTTAGATCGGGATAGGCTTGCTCGGCTGCAATACTATCCCAGATTGCTTGTACCAGACGGATTCTCTCTTCAATGCTGAGAGATACAATTTCATTCAATGCTGCTGTAATATTCATAAAACCAATCCTGATCATTTACCATTTTAACTAGCAATAGGAAAACTTTTCCTGTTGACCACCTAAAAATTGACGGGGAAACAGAATCATCAGCGCTTTCTGGCAAAGTGGATGCCTGATGTACAGTTTGAGGTGGTTTTCGATGCGGATGCGGTAACTTCTACCGCTCAAGAGTGACATTGTATCCCATTTGGGTAGGGGCGCAAGGCTTGCGCCCTCTAAGGTTGCGGTTCTAAACGATAGGTTTAAGGGCGTATGCCAGGAAGCCCCTACAGTCATGTTGTTTTGTAACGTGGGAAGGATTGAGGCGCGATCGCACTCTCCACCCCAAAAAGCGCGATGCAAGGGAGCGCACTCCTCAAGCTGATCGCACACCCTGTCTCAGTTGTACTCTATCGCTGTTGCTGCCTAGCCTTGAGATGTCCGATGAACTAAACACCGCCTCAATTGAGGTCGATTGACATTCCCCTTGGTTCTAGCTATAGCCAACAATATCTTCACACGTTTCGACCGCGAATACTCCTTCGGCGCTTCCTGCGTTACTTGTTCAACTTCAGGGAGCAAATCCGCAACGCCGAACACCTGACCAAGGGGTGATGTTTTGAGAAAAGCTTGCCGTTGAGCATGATTCATAACAACTTTTGTCCCCGCCCTGATTTGATCACGACTCAAGCAGGGTTGGGATTCCCCATTCCCGTTCATGTCTTTGACAGAAGGTGGCTGCTGCTGTTCGTAAAAATCTGAAGGCATATCCATCTTCACCGGGCGCGATTGTTGTAGCGTCCAGATACTCCATTTGAATCACATTTCTATAATAGGCGACTGCACCAGCTAAAGAAACCAACACAATTAACGGATCACTGGCTGATCCTGAACAATATTGCAGCCCAACTTTGGTAGAGTACCAAATTAACCATTTGCCAATAGGTACAAGCAGTCGATCCGTTCTTTCTCCTCGGCTGGTAGGATTTGCCTCTAGTTGTTCTATTTCTAAGAATCTCGGTGTGCCAGGATAAGGATAGAGACCATATCGAACTAAACCCCAAACCTGACCTGAATAAACAAGTTTGACAATGTTTTGACAATCAAAGTCAGTGCGTTGCCACAAACTCGACCAGTTGAATGTCCAATCATTTGGCATATCCTTTTCTGTAGCGGAAGCAAGCACCGCCAATTGCTCACCAGCAGATTGAAGTTGGACTTTTACTTGATAGGAGCCAATAGTAGTCAATTGAATTTTTAGCGCACCTAGATTAGGGTTAGACTCCTGTGATTATAAAGCAACGGTAACGAGGGAAAGCTTTTTGGAGCGATCGCACGGACTCACCCCAAAACACGCGATTGCACTCCCTCTCTCAGTCGGACTCTATCCCTATTGCTGCCTAGTCTTGAGCCGCCGGATGAACTGATACCGCCTCAGTCAATATCATCGGGTAAGTCGTCGATTGAGAGTCCCCCCTGTTCCAATAAAGCTTGTAGCCGCTTTATTTGGGAAAAAGTGAACTTAATGCGCTGATGTTGACCCCGTTCATAGCGACTGATAGTACTAGCCGTTATCCCAAGTGCTTGTCCTAGTTCCTCCTGTGTTAACCCTAAGTACTCACGAAGTTCTTTGAGAGTTGTCAATTTAGGGTTGCTATTTGAGTTTGGATGTTCTACCATCTTATCAAGTGACTATGCGAAACGCACAGTTGAGACCAAAGGCTGACGGGGAAACGCATAAGGGAAGTCCCTACACTTCCTGTTTCCCTGCCTATCTATCGGTAGTTTCTCACACGACGCCCGATTAGGAGGTGATGGAAAAGAGGATGAGTTCCAATTCAAGGCTTTAACACCGGATACGTATTTTCCATAAATAAGGGGCGATCGCATTTTTGCATTTTTGCCAAATGATCGCCCTTTCTCAAAAAACAATCACAATCATCATACCAATGAAACATTCTCAATGGCTTCGCCTGCAAGCTGAAGGCGACAGGATTGTTGCGTCTTTTCGTGCAGATGGGTTCAACTGTCGTAAACAGCCACGCCGCCTGTCTTGGCACATTAGCAAAGATTCAGTGACTTATCGGTTAACTTGGCTACCCGCACTAATCAACGAGTGGAGTTTGTTACCCAATGATGGGACGCCACAGCGAGAGCGACTTTTAGCGATGATTCATTCTATCTTGGGATATCGGGGATGTGGGCGCACAGCCGAACCATCACCCAAGTCTAACCATAGCTTTTGGAATCAACAGCATTATCCTTGGACACTGGTGAGGCTTTTGCCCAATGCTCAACATTATACGGTTGCTCGCTTCTACAGTCGCACAGAAGCCCAAAATCACCAGCGCTTTCTGGCAAAGTGGATGCCTGATGCACAGTTTGAAGTGGTTTTTGATGCGGATGCGGTAACTTCTACCGCTCAAGAATAGCATTGTATTCAATTTAGGTAGGGGCGCAAGGCTTGCGCCCTCTAAGGTTGCGGTTCTAAACGATAATTTGATGGGCGTATGCCAGGAAGCCCCTACAGTCATATTGTTTTGTAACGTGGGCAGGATTGAGGCGCGATCGCATTCTCCATCCCAAAAAGCGCGATGCAAGGGAGCGCACTCCTCAAGCTGATCGCACACCCTCTCTTAGTCTTACTCTATTCCTGTTGCTGTCTAGTCTTGAGCCACTCGATGAACTGATATTGTCTCAATCGATATCGTCGGGTAAGTCATCGATTGACATTCCCGCCTGTTCTAGGAGTTCTTTCAGGCGTTTAACCTGACTCACAGAAAACCTAATTTTGTGTTGCCCCCGTTCGTGGCGGCTGATTGTATTCGCTGCCATTCCTAGTGCTTTCCCGAATTCCTCTTGGGTCAAACTCAAGCGTAGGCGAATTTCTTTTAAGCTTGGCACCTTGGGGTTGATATTTTGATTTCTATCGTTTACCATCTTAGGTGACTCTACAACTTGTAGAGTTAAACAACATGAGCCTGGATGGGGAAACTTTCTGGAGGTAGTTTTCCTGTTTCGTTTCCCCTTCCTCACTCTATGAAGCGTATAGCAAACTTGGTTTTCTACAAAGTGTAGGGATCAAGACAGCGCCAGACGCTGAAACTTTATGCTGCAACAGGTGATGCGGCTAGCTTGAGGGGGCTTTGAGTCCATTTCAATGGACTTGAGCTATGAGCCGTGGAATTGATTCCACGGCGGGGTTGGGCTAGTTACTTTTAAGCCTTGCCTGAAATAAGGGGCGATCACATATTGTTTGTGCATGATCGCCCTTAGCTAAAAAACACTAACTCAAATCATAACAATGAAACATACTCAATGGCTTCGCCTGCAAGCTGAAGGCGACAGGATTGTTGCGTCTTTTCGCGCCGATGGTTTCAACTGCTGCAAACAACCACGCCGCTTGTCTTGGCAGATCAGCAAAGATTCGACTGGATGTGCGATCGCACACCCTCTCTTAGTCTTACTCTATTCCTGTTGCTGTCTAGTCTTGAGCCACCGGATGAACTGACACCGCCTCAATCGATATCGTCGGGTAAGTCGTCGATTGACATTCCTGCTTGTTCGAGAAGTTCTTTCAAACGTTTGATTTGCCCCAAAGTCAACCTCAGCTTGTGTTCTCCTCTTTCGTGACGTCCAATGGTTCGGGTTATTGTCCCCAGTTCACGCGCAAATTCTTCCTGAGTCATATTCAGGCGTTCACGAACTTGTCTAAGAGTTGGCAAGTTAGAGTCTTGAGACATCCGATGAACTGATATCGCCTCAGTCAATATTATCGGGTAAGTCATCAATTGACATTCCCGCCTGTTCGAGAAGTTCTTTCAATCGTCGGATCTGAGCAAAGTTCAGTTTTATGACTCGTTCGCCTGCTTCATGACGGATGACTGTTCTGCGCGATATTCCCAAGCAGTCAGCTATTTGTTCCTGGGTCATTCCCAGTCGCTCTCTTACTTCCTTAAGAATTGGCAATTCTGGGTTGCGTTCTGAGTTTTTATCGTTTACCATCCTATTAGGAAAGTGACATTCGGTCACTTTAATGACCATAAACAAACACAAGTGATAGGGAAACGCATAAGGGAAGTCCCCATACTTCCTGTTTCCCTATCCCTCTATGGGTAGTTTCTCACACGAAGCACGTTGCCCTCATGTTTAAGCATGAGGCTGTACAAACTTATGTGTAGCTGCGATTTCAATCGCCTCGTGCGTAAGTCCTGAGAAAGCTTTCCATAGAGAAGGGGCGATCGCATATTGTCTATGCCTAATCGCCCTTAGCTAAAAAACACTAACTCAAATCATAACAATGAAACATACTCAATGGCTTCGCCTGCAAGCTGAAGGCGACAGGATTGTTG
>NZ_JAVJUO010000077.1:0-120596 GCF_040220555.1 Coleofasciculus sp. C1-SOL-03 | reverse complement strand
AACAAACAGGCGCTGATTCATTGCTAAAGCTTGCTGATAAAAAGATTCTGCTTTGGCTAGTCTTCCCTGTGATTGATAAAGATAAGCTAAATTATTCAGACTTGTAACTATATCAGGATGGTCATTAGCAAACAGGTGCTGCCTCATTGTGAAGGCTTGCTGTAACAGGGGTTCCGCTTCGGCTAGTCTTCCCTGAGATTGGTAAAGATAAGCTAAATTATGCAGACTTTGTGCCACATTTGGATGGTCATCAGCAAACAAGCGCTGTGTTATTGCCAGGGCTTGCTTTAACAAGGTTTCTGCTTCGGCTAATTTTCCTTGGGATTTGTAGAGTAAAGCTAAATTATTTAAATTTTGTGCCACATTAGAATGATCATCAGCAAATAATCAATGATGTGATTGATTCTTCTAGTTTCCCAATTTCAATTTCCGTAGTTGTCGAGTGTGTTCGCGAAGGGTAACGTATTCTTCATAAAGGCTTTGGTGGGTTACGGCGGATTGTTCAGTTTCCGGTTATGTGCCATGGTTTTGTTCCCGCCTAACCCACCCTACCGATACCGAGACTTAGGAGTGTTTGAATTAGATTCAAATAGTCTTGAATTCGTTGTTTTTCCATGGTTAATAATTCCGTAGGGGCGCACCGACGTGCGCCCAGTCAAATGTGTTTGCGAAGGGTAACGTATCCCTCATAGGCTTTGGTGGGTTACGGCGGATTGTTCAGTTTCCGGTTATGTGCCATGGTTTTGTTCCCGCCTAACCCACCCTACCGATACCGAGACTTAGGAGTGTTTAAATTAGATTTAAACAGTCTTGAATTCGTTGTTTTTCCATAGTTAATAATTCTGTAGGGGCGCACCGACGTGCGCCCAGTCAAATGTGTTCGCGAAGGCATTCTGGATACAACTCCTCGCGTAAATAACGCTTGGCTATTTTCCACTTTCCCTTGGTGCTTCCCTGGTAGTCGTAGCCTTCGGCTTCAAACTTGTCACAAATGGCGATTAAATGGTCGCGGAGAATGGTTGCTGGATTTGACCCATCACGGGTTCCTTCTAGTAATTCAGCTTCGAGATAAATGGCGATATCTTTATTCGTTGCATTACTATTTTTTTCCTGGAAGCGTGCGATAAATACATCCCAGGTTTTGCCAGAGAAGCCGAGTTAACCTGTTCTAGACGTGCCATGGCACGTCTCTACATGGGTTGGTGAAGGGGGAAGGGTTTGTGGGTGGAATTGATTTTAGAGAACGGGTTGGGGTGGCGGCGAGACTTGTAACAGGCTAAAGCCCGTACTACGAACTATGAACTACGAACTAGGAACGGGTTTCCCTTCTCCCGTGCAATAAAAGCGAAGCATCCTCTGGCTTCCCCCTTTTGAAGGGGGACGGGAGGGGGATCTAATAGGGGGACGGGAGGGGGATCTAATAGGGGGACGGGAGGGGGATCTAATAGGGGGACGGGAGGGGGATCTAATAGGGGGAAGGGGGGTTAAGATTAAGGCGACGAGATTCAAACTCTGACAGGGAAAAACTTTTCAGCTTAAGTTGACACGGATGCCGTCAGTGCGCCCCTAATTTATTACTTGACAAAGTTGTTAACCTCTGGGTTAATCTGAATGTCTGCCTGCTCTTCCAGAATAAAAACTGTACCGAGTAAAGCTGTGGCAATCATTAATAAAAAGCCGGAAATCACTAAACCATTGGCAACCGTCCAGAGGGGATGTTTCTGACGCTCTTGCTGAAGGCGATCGCGACCACGTTTTTCCCGCCCTATTAATAGCACCCAGTAAAAGCCTCCTTGGGGAAATGGCATCGATAAGCGTAAATCAACAGCATGTTTTTTCGAGGCACGATTCCCGAATGTTTGCTTAAGGATGTCCAGTTGATTAGGATTAAATGTAGCAGCGGTTTTAGGGGGAATTCGAGCGAAAAATTGTTCAAGGAATGGATCAGGTTTTGACGGTTTCATAAAAGGTTGGCTTTTCTGAATGTAGTTTTTATAACAAAATCATTTAAGCGGATAAACTTCAATGATAAAATGCAAAAAATGGGTTAAAATAGAGGATTGTGTTCACTGTCCCAACATTGCCCTTCTGACCAGGTTCTATTGGTTTTCTCACACTGTTCTGAATTAGTAATCCAGGGCAGACTGGTGGGATAGGCGGTAGTGGGAAGACTGAAGGGTTTGAGGGAAGCAAAGAAGACTGAAACTGTGGCATAACCGGATGTTATAAATAACGATAAAAAAGCCGTAATCAATACAATATTGGCAGGCGTCCATAGCGGAAATTGAGAACGTTCAGCACGCCGCCGTTGAGGAGAACGCGATTCTCGTCCGCCTAACAAAACGAGATAAAAGCGGCATCCAGGAATCGGTAAGGTTAAGCGGATATCAACCGGATGCGTTTTCCAAGGGCGGGGACTAAAAGCATATTTAATCGCCTCTAACTGTTCGGGTGTGAATGTCTGGAGTGTTTCCCCAGGAATTTGGGCAAAAAAGGGGTCTGAAAAAGGGGTCTTACTCATCGGTTTTGGCTTATAGTTCTCGTGTAGCAATCCAACTCGCGATCGCGAAAAACAAATTCGATAAATCCAAGCACCCCAAAATCGCTGGTGAGTCAGTTCCAGTCAGCAAGGTTTCGACTAATTGAGCCTTTTCCTCAAGAGTCAGTTGCTTAACTTGTTGCTTCACCTCTGCCAATAAAATAGAATGTTGATGAACCCGCATAAAACATCACCTTGACTCTAAATCAATCCTAGAGATATTTGGCTTATTTTTCCTCCGGGAAATTACACAAAAAAACAGGGTTGATAATTTGCTGATTCCGCAATTCCTCGCACATATAACGCTTACGCGCCAGGGAATAGGGAATATAGGCAATGGGCAATAGGCAATGGGCAATAGTGAAAAAGTGCGTAGTGCTATACAAGAAAGCAAGAGAGCAGGAGTGCACAGGTGCAGAGATGAAAACGACAAATGACCAATGACCAATGACCAATGACCAATAACCAATGACAAACCCTCAGAAAAAATACGGTGAATGAGGACAATCAGGTTCTCAGAGTCCGTAAACCTACGGATGTCAAATCCAGTTGACTTGGCGTTTGATAAAAGATAAGACCCCAGACTCTCCTATCGTTACACTTCTGAAGTTTGCCATGTCACTCCTAGACCTCTCCCTCTCGTCATTACCCTTAGAGGCGGTAATTGACCCGTATCCCTTGAGTGTTGCACCAGAGACAGCCTTGAGTGAGGTTATCCGGCTGATTGCTCAAGAAGCTGGATGTGATTGCACCACCTGTTTATCAGACACGTCTACTATGAGTTACCATCCCTTACCCGATTGGCGTTTGATGAAGCAGGCGAGAACCAGTTGTGTTTTAGTCATGCAGGGAATGCAACTGCTTGGCTTGTTGACAGAGCAAGATTTTGTCCGGTTAGCCGCGTTTGACATGAATTTAGACACACTGACGGCGGCTGATGTGATGACTCGGAAATTAGTCACTCTAAATGCTTCAGATTGTCAAGATGTAACAATCATCCTCAACTTGTTCCAGCAGCATAGTATTCATCATCTACCCATACTCAACAATAGTGGTTATCTGTTGGGAATTGTCACCCCCCAGAGAATGCGCCACCTCCTACAAATGACGGATGTGATGGGGTTACATTCTGTTGCTGAAGTGATGACCACTCAGGTGATTTGTGCGCCTCCTACAGCATCAGTGCAAGAGTTAGCCCAGTTGATGGCAACTTATGGTGTTGGTTACGTGGTGATTGTTCGACACAGGGAACTCTTAACCGGAGAGACGGTTACAGATTTAGACTTTTCGTTTAGTCAATCCCCTCTTCCCATCGGGATTGTTACAGCCGACGATATTGTTCAGTTTCAAGCCCTACCGTTAGATTGTCAACAGCTTGATGCCCAAACGGTAATGAGTTCGCCGTTGTTTAGCATTCGTGCTGATGATTTTTTAGGTACGGCGTATCAACGGATGCAACAGTGGCACATTCAGCAATTGGTCGTCTTCGGAAATCAGGGAGAATGGCAAGGGATGATTGACCAGGATAGCTTGTTGTGGGCAATAAATCTGAATGGCAAAACCTTATCGTTTCTCAATCCAATTTTGCCCTCTATTTCTCCGGCTAATGCTGAACTGATTCCTCAAACTGATACCCAGTTAACACTCAGTCAGGGCGGGTTTTGTACAAACGATACCATCAATAGCGAAAAGAAAGTTTCATTACCCGCCCCTACAAACCAGGTTCCCTACGAGGGTGGCGAAGGGTCAAGACTCAACACTCAACACTCAACCAAAGAACACCTGCTTTACAGCATATCGCTAAGAATTCGTCAATCTCTGCACCTTGAAGAAATTCTCAAAACCACCCTGCAAGAAGTACGAGAATGGCTTCAAGTTGACCGGGTACTCATTTATCGATTTCAATCCGACTGGAGTGGTACAGTGATGGTGGAATCGGTAGATGCTGCATGGGAGTCCCTGTCTGGCGTGGTTGTCCATGATCCCTGCTTTGAACAAACCAGTGTCGAGTCGTACAAAAACGGTCGTTTCCAAGCCACAGACGATATTTATACCGCCGGACTTACCCCTTGTCATGTTGAACTTTTAGCCAGCTTACAAATTCGCGCCAACTTAGTAGTTCCTATTATTAAGGATGATGAATTATGGGGACTGCTGACGGTTCAACAGTGTCATGCACCTAGACAGTGGCAAACCTCAGAAATTGAGTTACTGCAACAGTTAGCGGTACAGGTCGGAATTGCGATTCAACAAGCTAGCCTATTTGAGCAGGTGCAAACGGAACTCATCCAACGTAAACGAGTGGAATTAGAACTGCAACAGGCGAAACAAGAACTAGAACGCCGGGTTGAAGAACGCACGGCTCAATTGCAGCAAAGTAATCAAAAATTACAGCATGAAATTGCCGAACGTCAACAGGTAGAAACCCAATTGCGACAAAAGTTAGCAGCGATTGAAGCCACCACAGAAGGAATTGCGATTCTTAACGCTAAGGGGGAGTATACGTATCTCAACCCCGCCCACGTTCAACTGTTTGGATATAATACCTCTGAGGCGTTGCTGGGGAAGTCTTGGCGACATCTGTATCCTCCAGAGGAAATCATGCGATTTGAACGCGATATTTTTCCCATTTTGCAGCAACAGGGCTATTGGCGCGGTGAAGCTGTGGCGCTACGTCAAAATGGGAGTACGTTTGCTGAGGAAGTGTCTCTAACATTGACTCCAGATGGGGATTTTATTTGTATCTGTCGCGATATTACCCAACGCCAGCAAACGGAAGCGGCGCTACGAACTAGCGAAGAACGATTCCGCTCAACCTTTGAACAGGTGACGGTGGGAATTACCCATACCGGATGGGACGATCGCTTTTTGCGGGTGAATCAAACCTTTTGCGATATTGTCGGATATACGCTGGATGAATTGTTGACGAAAACCTTTGTGGATATTACCCACCCCGATGACGTTGATACCGATAAACACTATGTTAACCAATTATTAGCAGGTGAGATTAAGACATTCTCCATGGAGAAGCGCTACATTCGCAAAGACGGCTCAATTGTTTGGGTGAATCTCACGGGTTCATTGGTGCGGAAGTCTACCGGGGAATTGGACTATTTTGTCGGTGTGATCGAAGATATTCGCGATCGCAAGCGCACAGAAGCAGCGTTACAGGAGAGTGAGCAACGGTTTCGCCAGCTTGCGGAGAACATTCATGAGGTGTTTTGGATTACCGATGTGGCGAAGTCCCAGATGATATATGTTAGTCCAGCCTATCAACAGATTTGGGGTCGTAGTTGCCAAAGTATTTATGACAATCCTTTATCCTTTGTCGAAACGATTCATCCAGAGGATCGAGAACGGGTGATGGCGGCGTTTGCGAAACAGGGTAGGGGAGAGTATCACGAAGACTATCGGATTATCCAGCCTGGAGGTGAACAGCGTTGGATTCGCGATCGCGCGTTTCCGGTTTATGATGCCTCTGGACAAGTTTATCGGATTGTGGGAATTGCCGAAGATATCACCGAGGATAAGCAAGCTGAACAGGAAATTCGCCAAGCTTTAGCCCGGGAACAAGAACTCAATGAACTCAAATCCCGGTTTATTTCCATGACATCCCATGAGTTTCGCACGCCTTTAACCACAATCCTCAGTTCGACAGAATTACTCAAACATTATTCGGCTAAGTTTACCGAAGAGAAAAAACAGATTCATTTTGAGCGAATTCAATCGAATGTGCATCATATTACTCAGATGCTGAATGATATCCTCTTGTTGGGTACAGCCGAAGCTGGAAAATTAGACTTTAACCCGGCTCAGATGGATGTACGACAATTTTGTCAACAGTTGGTCGAGGAATTTCAACAGGGAATTGGTCGCCACCATTCTCTGTGCTTTACTCATCAGGGGCAATTGAGACCCGTTTCCCTTGATGAGAAATTACTGCGCCATATCCTGGGTAATTTATTATCAAATGCGCTAAAATATTCACCGATTGAGCGTCCGGTTTGTCTGGAACTCACTTGTCGCCGTAATCAATTAATTTTCCGCGTTAAAGACCAAGGTATCGGCATTTCTCAAACCGACCAACAACGGCTGTTTGAATCATTCCATCGTGGCATCAATGTGGGAAATATTTCCGGGACAGGCTTGGGACTATCGATTGTCAAAAAAGCGGTTGATCGGCACGGGGGAACGATCAGCTTTGAGAGCCAAGTCGGTGTGGGAACAACGTTCACTGTTGTTATTTCCAGTTCGGTAACTTCAGTATAACCGATTGGGGAGGGGGAAAGGGTAATCTGCTCGTTCCCTGTTCCCCGTTCCTTTATTCTTGATCAAGACAGAAAAGTACAAGGGGTAAAGTTTATGAGTAAAATTTTGATTATTGAAGACGAAGAAGGGATTAGAGAGAACATTTATGAACTGTTATCAGCCGAAGAGTTTGAGGTACTTTTAGCAGAAAATGGTAAAACTGGCATCCAGTTGGCACAACAGCAACGACCCGATTTAATTATCTGTGACATTATGATGCCAGAAGTGGATGGATATGGGGTATTAACTCAGCTACGCCAAAATCTCTCCACCGAAGCCATTCCATTTATTTTTCTTACCGCTAAATCCGCCAAAGCTGATCTGCGTCAGGGAATGGAATCCGGCGCAGATGATTATTTAAGTAAACCCTTTACGAGAGAAGCGTTACTGAGAGCGATCGCGGCGCGATTTGAGAAACAGGGGGTTCTAGAACGACAATCCCAAAAGAAGTTGGATGAGTTGCGTGGTCAAATCTGCCATTCCCTCCCCCATGAGTTATATACACCCCTAAATGGAATCATCGCGTCATCTAGCTTTTTTATGAATGAATACGATGATATTGACCGAGATGAAGCCCTAGAAATTTTACAAGATATTCACACATCCAGTCAACGCTTATATCGGCTGACAAAGAACTTCTTACTCTATGCCGAACTGGAATTAATGGCAAATGATCCAGCACGGCTTCAGGCGCTACAGAGTCGCGAGGTCAAAAGTGAGAGTTACCCCCTAATTTTTGACGTAGTTCATCGGAAAGCCAAACAGGTTAAGCGGGAGACAGATTTAGAGTTATTCCTGCAAGGAACCAAGATTTATATGTCGGAACCGAATTTGCGGAAATTGGTCGAAGAACTGGTTGATAATGCGTTTAAATTTTCCCCACCCGGAACAACCGTTAGGATTCGCGATCGCCTCGAGCAAAATCGCGTCATTCTCACCATTACTGATCAGGGACGGGGGATGACATCGGAGCAAATCGCCAATCTGGGAGCCTACATGCAGTTTGAGCGCAAACTTTATGAACAACAAGGGTCAGGATTAGGGTTAGCGATCGCCCAGCGTTTAGCTCAATTACATGGGGGAGAATTAACCATTGAAAGTAGTCCAGGAAAGGAAACAACGGTGCATGTAAGTTTAGCTGGGGAATGAGGATTTATAGCGCTACGCGCTAGGCAATAGGCAATAGGCAATAGTGAAGAAAAACGCTTACCTGACAAGGGATTGAGCGATTTGATTTTTTCTTCATTTGTCCTAACCCTAATGCGTAGTGCTATACTACCCCACTGTAGAGACGTTCCATGGAACGTCTCTACAAGGTTTTGGCGGTTGTATTAATGTAAATAACTTTGAATCGTACTATCTAAAATCGCCTCAACATCCGTTAGCGGACTAGTCAAATAATCCGATGAAATTTGCACACTGGCATAGCGTTCATCTATATCAAAGGCTTCTTGTAAAAACCCCCCAAAACCCCGCGCCCGTTTATCAATTTCCAGGAAAACATCTAACAAGTCGTCTGATTGGAGTGAAAACACGATTTCCAATTCATCCAACTGTCCCTGATACTGACCAATCGGTCGAAATTCAAACTCTTGAACAAAGGGAACATTTCCGCCTAAATAAGGATTATACTCACAATCGACTTTATGAAGTTGAAAGCCTAGATTCTGACAAGCTTCTAGCACTAATTGCATTAAAGGATGGGGATGCACCTCTATATAATCAGTGTCTTTCGGATCAACTGCCATGGAAATATCCAACCCAGTTCGCACATAAACAGGTTGATGTCCCAGCGTCAATGGTGTTTCATAAGGAAGTGGGAAGGAAAAGGGGATAACTTTGTTTTCTTGAGGGTGTAAGTCAAAGCGCTCACTCAGACAATACTTTACTAATTCACAGGTTTCTGTCGTTGTTGTATCCTCATATTCCCGTTTGTATTCCGTTTCAACATAGAGGTAAATATCATCAATCTCTTGGTCAGACTCTCCCCCTGTAATATGAACCTCTCCTTGGAGCATTTCACCCGGAACCAAAGACGCTACTGATAGGCGAGTATCAACGGTGGCAGAACCAATTCCTACTCTGGCGAGAAATTTTTTAAACATGATTCTGATCTGGCTTTTATAGTGATAATACCCTATTATATCACTTTCCTTTAGGTAAGCTGTTATGCCTTTAAATTGGGTATTGGTAGCGAGCAAGATGCTCGCACACCAACGATTTCGCCATGATTGATATTAAGGTTTAAATGCCGAACAGCTTAAACCATCTACAACCTAAACTTCAGGTTCAATCCCAGCCGATCTTAACTGTGCGGCTAACCGTTCTGAGGGACATTTAAAAAAATTAATATAGTTTAGTTTATTTCCACCAACCTACTGAGTTTGTTACACCTCAGAAAAATCGGACAGGGTTTAGGCGATCATCGTTCCAAATGTGCTGCTGTTGAAGATTTGTTTTGCTGTGAGTTGTAACTCTGGGAAGATTAAGGATACGAGCAAATCGTTACTCCGAAATAATCGCTTTTGATACTCATCTTCGACGAGAGTACAAATCGTGATAGTTGGCTGTTTAGGTTTACCAATATACTCTCTGCCGCCAACTCCTAGATAGTCCACAATCCAATATTCAGGAATCCCTAAAATCGCATAGTCTTCAACTTTCCGAGCATAGTCGTTTTGCCAATTGCTGCTGACCACTTCCACAACTAGCTTTATGGTGTTTCCCAGAGTGATGATAGGTTCTTGCTGCCACAGGGGTTCATTGATCAACTGGGTTTGATCTAAAACAATGACATCGGGACGGAATGCCGTTTCTGTTCCTAAAAGCTTAATCAGACAGCGATGGGGAATGAAATAAGTGGCATCTTGGCGATCAATCTCTACGTTCAGCTTGCGCCCAACGAATGCTGCAACTTGTTCATGGGGTCCAGTTGGTTCCATTTCGATTAATTCCCCATCGATTAATTCATAGCGATTATCGTCGCCATAACAAGTGATGAATTCATCAACGGATATCAGGTTTGGTGCTGATTGAATCATCATGATGGATGTCTCTGGCACGTAGTAACTTCCTTTAAGTGTATCGTGTTGGCTCCTTAGCGTTGACCTTTCTGCCATCGAGCGATCGCCTGCTGCGCGGCTGGGTATGAGGGAGTATCGGGCGGAACTAAGGCGGCGGTTTTTATCGCCAGTGACAACTGACCCCGCCATGCACGAGAATTGGCAATTAGATAAATCTGGCGACTCCATTGATCAATTAACTGTTGCGCTTGATCATAACCCGGTTGACCTGGGGGAATTTTACTTAAAGTATTAATTGCCCGATTATAAGACGAGGCTTGATTCCGTCGCAGTTGCTGTTTAGCCGCTTGAATAATGGCTTGGTTTTGCTGCTGCTGTTTCGCTTGAGTCTGCCAGGTTTTAATCGCCGACTGCGCCCGATTATAAATTGAGGAATTGGTAGAGGGAACTAATTTTGCCGCCGCGATCGCCGATGCAAAATTGCCTTGTTTCGCCCGCCCTTCAGCTAAGTCAAGAATCACCTGACTCCAGCGCTGGATATCCTGTTGCGCTTCCTGGTAAAGAGGTTCACCGGGTTGAATTTTCTGGGCTTGGGCGATCGCTTGACTGAAGAGGGAGGCTTGATTGGGTTGGATTCTACCCTTAGCTTGTGCCAAAATCCGTTGGTTGGCTTCCATGGATTCCGGATCAGAGGGCGGTGGTGAGGTGGGGGCTTGTTCCTGAGGTTTATCCTCAGACACAGGTGCAATACGCTGATTCTCCACGGGTGAGGGGGGAAGCGGTGAACCAGTGGCTTCAGGTGCAGGGCTAGTCTGATCAGCGACGGGACTTTGAGTCACTGACCCCTCCGTCTCTTCATCGGCTGTGGGTTGGGTTTCGGTGACAGGCTGAATAATCTGGGGAGTTGTCCCAGTTTGACGGTTAAGCATCTTGAGCGTGATTAGCATCAGCACCAAAACCAGTATCAGTCCACCCCCTTGCAGCAGCCATTGTTTCCATGTCTGATCCTCTGGACTATCGTTGTCGGACACAAAATCAGGTATTTTAACCAAAGCGGTTGCTGAGTCGGAAGTTGCTGAGTTGGACTGTTCATCGACATCCCTAGGTATTAACGAATGCGTCGGTTGTTTGTCCGGTATGGCAACGGCATACTTGGAGACAGGGGCGGTTGCGCCATTCCCATTATCAGTAGAGGCGTCTTGATAGGCTGACTTGCCATTGGTCTGATCCCCCGATGTTAAGGTTGAGGCTATTGGTGTCGCCGTTGTCTCTTCGATGGAAGTAGACCCAGAGATAGGTAAAATGAGTTGTTGTCGGGTGGCTTCAGAAGGAATAATAATTAAAGGCGTCTGTATCGGTCGCCAGTGGTGTTGACTTAACTCCGGTAAGCGATCGCCTAAATACTGCTCCAAGTTTGCCAGGGTTAGATCGGTTTGATAGTAGCGCAGGGCTTCCAGTAAGGCGGCGCTAAACAAACCATTCCGCAACGCCGTCGCTTCGTGGGAAAATTGCCCAAGCTGACTGGACATGATCAGCGTAATTCCCATCTGACGGGCTAATTCCACGGTTTCCGCACCCACCGATTCCCCGGCTTGCAGTCCTGGCGATCGGTTAATATCCAGTAAAACTAGCAGATTTTCATCCCCTTGAGGCTGAAGCGAACTGAGAAGCGATCGCATCGGTATCCCGGTACGGGGAATATCCTGGGGATTCCCATCAATAGGCATCAAGTAATCAGCTTGTTGCCAACAGACTCCATAACCACTGAAAAAGAACCACCGCCAAGACTTCGACGCAGAGGTTTTGCCATTCGTTGGGGAGGGTTGGCGAGTCGCGTCCAGCCAGCGCCAAATATTGTCTTGGTTGGGATAAGTGGATTGACGATCAATCAGAGGTGAATGGTCAGTTAATACTAAATAATCCTCAGATGACCCATTCCCCTGCTGCACCAAAAACTGCCACAAGGCTTGAGCATCCGCCTGTCCGTAGTTTAAGGGCGGTAAAAACTGATAGCGATTAATGCCAATTGCAACGCAAGCGTAATTTGCCATGGGTTTTGGGTTTCGACGTTGGCGGCTGGAACTTGATCAGTGTTGCCATCGTCTTGTCGGACTAACGATTCAGTCTTGATCAAGACATTACA
Source organism: Coleofasciculus sp. C1-SOL-03 (assembly GCF_040220555.1). Taxonomy (NCBI): domain Bacteria; kingdom Bacillati; phylum Cyanobacteriota; class Cyanophyceae; order Coleofasciculales; family Coleofasciculaceae; genus Coleofasciculus; species Coleofasciculus sp. C1-SOL-03. The sequence continues at coordinate 108,583 of NZ_JAVJUO010000077.1, read as the reverse complement.
GACAAAATCATTTTATAGTCTTCGCCGCCTGTCCGTCAGGATAACCTTGAAATCGTCTCCAATGGGGAGATTTGAAGAATCATCAACAATCCGCCCTTCAGGGGTTATCCCAGGTAACGTCTGCTGTTAAAATTTCTGTTTCATAACCCGTCGTCTACCCCAATGATCCAGTCAATTGCCCGAAAACAAATTGCGCCACTCGGTTTATGGGTGTTGTTCGGTTGTACCAGTATCAGTTGGCTGATCACCGCCGCGATCGCTCCTGAGATGGCTCAAGCTTACACCGCACGAGTGGAAGTCTCTCTGATCAGTCAACCCGAGGAAAGTTATTCTAACTTTCTCCGCCGCGCTGAAGCCGTTGCTAGAGCCGCCGCCCAACGCAGTTTCGATGGTGATATATTAGTCACTGATGTCGCCGTGACCATTATTGGACAACATAATAACGCGATCGCTCCGATTTTGTTGCTCGACGTGAGTCGTCAAAACTGGAAACGGCGTCCTATTGTTTCGTTTTGGGCAACTTATTTTCCCGGTACTCAATCTCTGCTAGACTTTAGCCAGCCATCAGAGTCTAACCAACCCGCCGAATCTGAGCCGAATCAGTAAGTAGTGGCGTGGCACACCTAAAATGGTAAATTAGAATTGTAGGGGCGCAAGGCTTGCGCCCAATTTCACGGTAAGATCTATTCCACAATTTTAGCTGTGTCAGTCCAGTAGTCGGACAAAAGAAAACGGTACTGTATTAAGTGCAAGTAAATTTCCCTCAAACCCTTACTGTTCCCTGTTCCCTGTTAAGAGTTCCCTAATCTCAAATCTCAACCGTTAACTTTAATTGTGTCCACCCACCTAAATAGAGAGAGGGCTTGTGCATACTATTTGAGGTAGCGTGCTGGTTCCTCAAATTGCCCAAGCCCTAAACCATTCAGGTTCTGATTTGTCCCTATATGCAATTGTGTCCTCTGAGGATGGGTTCCCGCCTCAGCAAAACTTCTTAATCTTTTACGCCAATTGGCTGATAAGTCCCCTACATATTGGCATTGTGCGCTGAAGGGGAGCAGAATCTTCCTGAGACAGGGATTGAAACTGTTGCCTGTTGCCTGTTCCCTGTTGCCTGTTCCCTGTTCCCTGTTGCCTTCCCTAACCAACAACACGTATTCAGCAAGCCCTAATTCGACTGGTTTTGTTGTTGTTGACGCTCTTTGACAGCCTGAGTTAACAAGTAGGTTGCTAGGCTACTCAGTGACCGACTTTCTTCCTCTGCCCACTGTTCCAAGGCTCTCTGGATTTCTTCCGGTAGATAAGCAGTGACCCGCCCTTTTAGTTTCATCAGCCCTAAACTTTAATGCTTCAACATATTCCAGTATATAATTTTTCACTGTTTATTGCTCAATCTAAATTCGTTATACGTTAAATTAACTCACTTTAGAACAAAAAGCTCCCGCATCCTCTGGTCTCCCCCTTTTGAAGGGGGACGGAAGGGGGATCAACAAGGGGGACGGAAGAGGGATCAACAAGGGGGACGGAAGGGGGATGGAGAGGATCTGGGGGTGAGGCTGTAGCCTGACATGCTGCCAAACTGTCTAGATCTCCACAGGAGAAATTCACCCAAATGGGGTATACCTTAAATGTCCCATGAGTCTGACAATTATTTATAATATTTTTAAGGAGGGCTAAAAAAAGGATATTGCATTTTAATGCCAAAGCGTTAACTTTACAAAAACTAGATTTTATTAAGATTGAATGAAGCATAAAAATTCATTAAACCACCCTTTAAATCGCTAAAAGCCAGGAAACTAAATAGCTTAAAACTCGTCATTTTTACTGAGCAGTTTTGACCCTAGAATAGGCGACAACCAATGACATACAAGATGAACACAACAGTATTGACCAATTGCTGGTTGGTGGTTGCCAATCTATTCGCCATGACTAAGAAAAAAAGAAAACGAACCCATTATCTACTGCTAACATTCCTCCTGGCAGGTTTACCAACGCCAGGACAGGCTCAATCGGTTGTTGAAGCACCAGATGGTACGGGAACTGTGGTCACAACCAATGGTGATCAGTTTGACATCAGCGGGGGACAAACCTCTGGGGATGGTGCGAATCGTTTTCATAGCTTCAGCGAATTTGGTTTAGAGGCGAACCAAACCGCTAATTTTATTTCTGATCCTACTATTAAAAACATTTTGTCCCGTGTGACAGGGGGCGACCCTTCCGTCATTAATGGATTGCTGCAAGTCACGGGGGGAAATTCTAATCTATTTTTAATGAATCCTGCGGGTATTGTCTTTGGTGACAATGCTCAACTTAACGTCCCCGCATCCTTTACCGCTACGACGGCTACAGGTATTGGTTTTGGCGAGAATTGGTTTAATGCACAAGGGGCAAATAATTATGCCACATTGATTGGTCAACCCAATGCTTTTACGTTTAACACCGCCAACCCTGGGTCAATTGTGAATGGGGGGAATTTGGGGGTAGAAGCCGGAGATTTAAGCTTAGTGGGGGGTACAGTTGTCAGTACGGGAAGCTTAACCGCACCAGACGGAGGAATCAGTGTAACTACTGTCCCTGGTGAGAGTACGGTGCGGATTAGCCAACCTGGACATCTGCTGAGTTTAGAGGTTCAACCTTCTGCTTCAATCCCATTAACTCCTCTGAATTTGCCTCAGTTATTAACCGGGAGTGGTCAGATACCAGGTGTGGAGGTGAGTAATAGTGGAGAAGTGAAGTTCGTTGGGTCAGGTATCGCTGTAGAAAATGGGGATATCGTGGCGCGTAATGTGAATTCCCAAACGGCTACACTATCCGCTCAACAGAATCTGACGTTAGTAGAGAGTCAGTTACAAACGATGGGAGACTTAAATCTGTTAGCGAAGGATACAGTAAGGGTGCGAGATAGTCTGGTCAATCCGTTTCTTGCCCAAGCTGGCGGTAATCTCTACATTCAGGGAAATCAAAGTATTGATATTTTAGCGCTGAATCATCCCCAAACTCCGTTTCAAAGTGGTGGAAATCTCAGTTTAGTCAGTGATGGCAATGTTTCGGGCGATGCTCACTTTACCAGTGGGGGCAATTTCTCGATTCTGAATTTATCGGGAGAGCCAGGTAATTTTGTTAGCCTTTATGACCCAATTATTCGGGTTGATGGTGATGTTGAGTTTGGTGATTACACAGGTGCAGCCCTTTTAGTAGAGGCGACAGGTAGTATCCAGGGGGGCAATATTACAATTACTAGACCCGATGATTCTCTTGATGCTACTGAGGGAATTTCTGATTCAGATTTGGAGTTTTTGACCAGTCAACCAACACTAATTTTGCGAGCTGGCTTGGATGCGGTAACTTCGACTAACGTTCCTGCAACTGAAGGCTCAACCAATTTTCAAACACCAGGATCACCGTTATCGCTGCCATCAGGAAGTATCAATGTAGGCAATATTAACACTTCCGATGAAGTTTCTGTACTTAATCAAGCTAATGCTGGTCCTGTAATATTGTTTGCCACTGGTGACATTATTACGGATACTATAACGGCGACTACAAGTAGGGGTAGTAGAGACGAGCCGGGTTTTGTCAATCTGTCGGCTCAAGGAAATATTACGACTGACACTATCAACACCAGTGATAAAGGACAAGGGAACGCGGGTTCTGTAACAGTAACAGCTGGAGGTAATATCAGCATCAATGATATAGATGCTAGTGAGCAAGGACAAGGTAATTCAGGCGACGTAAGCTTGACAGCAGGGGGTTCGATTACACCAGGCAATATCGATCAGACGGCTCTCCCACCAGGCAATAGGGGTCAGCTTCAGATCACACCTAACCAAACCAACCCCATACCCAATCCCCAACCGCAACCCAATCCCCAACCGCAACCCAATCCCCAACCGCAACCTAATCCCCAACCGCAACCCAATCCCCAACCGCAACCCAATCCCGAACGGATTTATGAACGGATTCCTGCACTGATTTATGAACGGATTCCTCAACCAATTCCTGAACCGGAACCGATTACTGAAGCCGAACCAATTCTTGAACCGGAACCGGAACCGATTACTGAAGCCGAACCAATTCTTGAACCGGAACCGGAACCGATTACTGAACCGGAACCGGAACCGATTACTGAAGCCGAACCAATTCCTGAACCGGAACCGGAACCGATTACTGAAGCCGAACCAATTCCTGAACCGGAACCGGAACCGATTACTGAAGCCGAACCAATTCCTGAACCGATTACTGAAGCCGAACCGATTACTGAACCGATTACTGAAGCCGAACCGATTACTGAACCGGAAGCTGAACCCAATCCTGAACCGGAACCAATTCCTGAACCTAATCTAAATAGTACAAACCCAAGTAGTAATGAACCGAGTGATAACAACCCAGTTAACCAATCCCCCTCTGACAACAACCAATCTACTACAACCCAAGAGCAATCCGAAACAAACCCGCCGATAAATTCAACTCAAACGAATTCTGTGGCTGAGTTTGAAGAAAAATTCACGCAGCAATTCAATGAATATTTAGAGCTACCTGGAGATATTTCCCTGAGAACCCTAGCAGAAAGCCGGGAAATTCTCGCTAATACTGAAAAATCAACTGGAGCTAAACCCGCACTCATCTATGTCGGTTTTGCTCCCCAAACGATTACTACTGAGGAGGCAACAAATGTACCCTTCCCAACTCCAAGTCCTCAAGATCAGTTAGAAATACTGCTGGTAACTGCTCAAGGAACCCCAATTCGTAAAGAAGTAGAAGGAGTAACCCGTGAGCAAGTCCTGAAAGTTGCTAATGAATTTCGTTTGCAAGTCACCAATGTCCGTAGCCAAAAAGGTTATATTGTGCCGGGACAACAACTCTACAACTGGTTGGTGAAGCCGTTGGAAGATGAGTTTCAAGGTCAAGGGATCGAAAATCTCATTTTCCTTCTCGATACTAACTTGCGCTCCGTTCCAGTGGCGGCACTCTATGATGGTGAACAGTTTCTCATCGAAAAGTACAGTGTTGGTTTAATGCCGAGTCTTAGTCTCACCGATACCCGTTATGAGCCTGTTACCAACATGGAAGTTCTGGCAATGGGAGCCTCGCAATTTACCGATAAACAACCATTACCAGCTGTGCCAGTAGAGTTATCAGAAATCACCCAGGATATATGGCAGGGAAAATCGTTTCTCAATGAATCATTTACGGTGAATAACCTAAAACAACAGCAAAACCGTCAGCCTTATGGCATGATTCATCTGGCAACTCATGCTGATTTCGTGCCAGGAGATCTGAGTAACTCCTATATCCAATTTTGGGATAGTAAACTGCGACTAAATCAACTATCTGAGTTAGGCTTAAACAAGCCAACGGTAGAGTTATTGGTGCTAAGCTCTTGTCGCACGGCATTGGGGAATGAGGAAGCGGAATTAGGCTTTGCTGGGTTAGCTGTTAAAGCGGGAGTTAAGTCGGCAGTGGGAAGTTTGTGGTATGTGAGTGATCAAGGAACCTTGGGGTTGATAACTGAATTTTATCAGCAGCTCAAACAAGCTCCAATTAAGGCAGAAGCTATGCGCCAAGCTCAATTAGCGATGCTCAAAGGGCAAGTTTATACCAAGGATGGACAACTGATAACAACTCAGGAAACGATGTCTTTGCCACCGGAACTAGCGAGGTTAAGAGATCAAACCTTTGAACATCCTTACTACTGGAGTGCGTTCACAATGATTGGTAGTCCCTGGTAATTTGTCATTCGTCATTTGTCTTATGTCCTTTGTCCTTTGTCATACTCAAGGGAGCGCCAAGCAAGCTACGTTTATGTAAGGGTTTGAGGCATATTCACAGAACTTAAGCGCCAAATTTTCCCTCAACAGAGGATTGAAACTATTGCAAGAAAGCCTGTTCCCTATTCCCTGTCCCCACCGCAAGACTTATTCAGCAGCCCCTACTTAATTTACACAATCTATACCTTGGACAACCTGTAAATTAAGTTTTAATGAAGTTTAGCAACTATACAATGTACAATGCTATCCTAAAAATAAGGCATAGATTAAATTATTGATGGTGCTGGGGGAATGATCCGGAAATTAATCATAAGGATTGAATGGTAAATTATATTTATCAGCCTCGGGGTTGCAGAGATTGAATAAATCCATGACAATTGAGACAAGTTATTACGTGTTATTCATAATCTCTAATTTAGACTAAGTCGTTGGACAAAATCAAAACGCACTGTATTAATTCTGTCAACAGCCCTTAACCTCTTACATAAGACGTAGCTTTTGGAGCAATTTATCTTATTGAAACTAAAGAATGCGGAGGTTTTATCTTTAAATTAAATCATAGTTTAACCAACTCAATTTAGTCTTGACTGATCAAGCGGCGACCCATGAATCAGAGGAAAATAGCTGTGGGGTTAACTAAACACAGATGGCACCTGACCAAGTTATTAACTTGGCTAACCGAAAATAGTAAAATCAATAGCATTTTACTATGGACATTAGTTTTAGGACTCTTTCCCACTGGCGTTGAGGCACAACCCGTACCAGCAAATGATGGAACAAATACTCAAGTAGACGCTAGTGGAAATAAATTCACGATTACTGGTGGTCAAACCTCTGGAGATGGTGCTAATCTTTTTCACAGTTTTAGTGAGTTTGGTTTAGACGCAAACCAGATAGCTGATTTTATCACAAATCCTGAAATACAAAATATTTTATCCCGTGTAACTGGGGGAAATGCTTCGCTGATTAATGGGTTAATTCAGGTAACGGGAGGCAATTCCAATCTATTTTTGATGAATCCGGCGGGGATTGTGTTTGGTCAAAATGCCCGGTTAGATGTACCTGCATCCTTTACGGCGACAACAGCGACAGGGATTGGGTTTGGGGAGAATTGGTTTAGTGCGATCGCATCCAATAATTATACCTCTCTTGTGGGTCAGCCAGACGCTTTCAGTTTCAACACGTCCCACCCTGGGACGATTGTCAATGGGGGTAATCTTGAGGTTGGCAAAGATTTAAGCTTAGTTGGCGGTACAGTGGTAAGTACAGGTAACTTGGAAGCCGCTAACGGACAGATTACCATTACCACCGTTCCCGGTGAGAGTACAGTCCGCCTCAGTCAACCTGGACATTTGCTGAGTTTAGAAGTTCCGGCGGGAGAGACACCTATTAATCCCCTATCTTTACCGGAATTGCTGACAGGTTCGGTTAAAGTCCCAAACGTTGGAGTCAATAGCAGTGGAACAGCAGAAATTTCAGCGTCTAGGATTCCGATTGAACCTGGAGATATTGTTGCCAAAAAGGTTATTGCTGAGACAGCCACCTTATCTGCACAGCATAATCTAACCTTAGTTGAGAGTCAGTTACAAACCACAGGTGACTTGAATTTGTTGGCACAAGATACGGTGCGGGTGCGCGATAGTGTAACCCATCCTTTTCTTGCTCAAGCTGGAGGCAATCTTTATATTCAAGGGAATAATACCATTGATATTTTGGCATTAAATCATCCCCAAACGCCTTTTCAAAGTGGCGGCGATCTCAGCTTAGTCAGTGATGGGGATATTTCGGGCGATGCTCATTTTACCAGTGGGGGACATTTCTCGATTCTCGATTTAGCTGGTAATCCTGGTAATTTTGTCAGCTATTTCGATCCGATTATTAGCGTTGATGGAGATGTTACGTTTGGTGATTATAATGGTGTGGCACTGAAGATAGAAGCGACAGGTAGTATTACCGGGGGAAATATCACAATTACTGGACCCGATACGACGTTGACGGGTGATGATCCAGATATTGCCATTTTGACTAATTCTCCCTCCTTAATTTTGCGGGCGGGATTGACAGCATTAAACAATTCTCCCAATGTTACTCCGTCTTCGCCTCTTATCGAAGGAGAATCGAGTACAGAATTCAGTTCTACAGAAAACTCTTCTTCACCAGCCAATATTAATGTCAATAATATTGATACCTCTAGCAATAGTTCATCCTATGATTCTGGAACGGTAATATTATCAGCTACAGGAAATATTACGGTCAACGGTAATATAGATACCAGCAATCAAGTCGATAGCAATTCTGGAGATATTAATATATTAGCGTCTAGTGGTGATATCTCATTAGAAAATCTTTCTAGCAGTAGTAATCAACTCGGAGATGCTGGGTCTATAAATGTATTGGCAAATTCTGGAAGTATTACAGTTAACGGCAATATCAACACCGCTAATACCCTATCAGGAAATTCCGGCAATTCTGGAGACGTGGACTTAACCGCTGCTGATGAAATTATTACACGTAATATAGATACGAGGAACCAGGGAAACGGTGAGTTAGGAACGGTTAGTTTAAGAGCTGGAGGTAGCATTACAACGGGTAATATAACCCCAGAGGAAGAGTTAATTAATCAAGGGCGGTTAATTATCACCGAAAATACACCCATTAGTGATCCAGAAACTCCTCCACTTACTGATCCAAGAACTGATCCGATAACTGATCCAATTCCTGATCCGGGAACAGATCCAGAAACCCCTCCAATTACTGAGCCGGAAACCGATCCCCCTATTAATCCAGTTAATATAATACCTCCCGATCTTGATGAGGAGTCTGATTGGCAGATTGATCCTGATCAACTTATTTCTGAAGGTGAGGAAGAGTCTCCAATTATAACTTACGAAAGAAGTCCTTCTCGCCCAGAAGATAATCCCAGTGAGACGAATTCCCTGAACCCAGAAGATAATCTGAATAATTCCAGCGATACAACTCTCTCTGAACCGACAAATCAACTGAATAATCCCAGCAATCCTAGTCCTAGCGAAACGAATAGTAATCCATCCGTCTCCACTGAAACCCCCTCCAATGAAACGAATAGCAATCCATCCACCCCCGCTAATAATTCATCCAGCGAAGCCTCATCATCAGGTACTTCTGACTCATCCCTCCAATCCGTTGACGCTTCCGAGGAAAACTTTACTCGACAATTTGTAGACTATTTAGGCTTACCCACTGATATCCCCTTAGTTACCCTCGCCCAAAGCCGGAATATTCTCAGCAATATTGAGAAAACGACAAACGTTAAATCTTCACTGCTTTATATCAGTTTTGTCCCGCCAGAGAGTTCTAATCAAACCGAAAATCCATCATCATCAAGCCAAAATTCTCCTACCAAAACCCGTAATCCTGAAGACCAATTAGAATTACTCCTGGTTACAGCTAATGGATTACCCATTCGCAAACGAATCCCTGAAATCACTCGCCAACAAGTTCTCAACATTGCGGATGAGTTTCGCTTAGAAGTCACCAATATTCGCAGTCGTAAAGGCTACATTGCTCCGGGGAAACAACTTTATGATTGGCTAGTGGCTCCCATGGACGATGAACTGCAAGCTCTCGGTATTGAAAACGTCACCTTCCTGGTAGACTACGGCTTACGCTCTATTCCTCTAGCGGCTCTTTACGATGGTCAACAGTTTTTGATTGAGAAATACAGTGTTGGTTTAATGCCGAGTTTAAGCCTAGTTAATCCGAACTACGCCCCCATTGAAAACCTGGATGTTTTAGCAATGGGAGCCGCACAATTTACGGATCAAAAACCTTTACCTGCTGTTCCGGTAGAATTATCAGCCATTACCCAATCACTGTGGCAAGGGAAATCTTTTCTTAACGAGACGTTTACGCTAGAAAATCTCAAAGAACAACGTCAACAGCAACCTTTTGGGATTATCCACTTAGCCACTCATGCTAATTTCCAATCGGGAGAACCGAATAACTCCTATATCCAACTTTGGGACAGGAAGCTGCGACTCAATCAATTACCTCAATTAGACTGGAATAATCCTCCCGTTGAACTCTTAGTTCTCAGTGCTTGTCGCACGGCGTTGGGGAATGAGGAAGCGGAATTAGGGTTTGCTGGATTAGCGGTTCAATCGGGCGCAAAATCAGCCGTAGGAAGTTTATGGTATGTCAGTGATGAGGGAACATTAGGATTAATGACCCAACTCTATCAAACCTTTAAACAAGCCCCGATTAAAGCAGAAGCACTGCGACAAACTCAACTGGCAATGTTGCAGGGACAAGTTTATATTGAAGGGGGTCAACTGATTGCGGGTGATAAGTCAGTCCCGTTACCACCTGAATTAGCGAAACTTGGAGAGGGTAATTTTGAACATCCTTATTACTGGAGTGCGTTTACGATGATTGGCAGTCCTTGGTAAGTTGTCATTAGTCATTAGTCATTAGTCATTAGTCATTAGTCATTAATCATTTGTCATTTGTCATTTTTCATTTGTCATTTGGTCGGGGCGGGTTTTGCAGCCAAGCTAGGGATAACAATTAATATTAGTCCCTAAACCCGCCCCTACAGACAGATGCTTGTGTCATCACGTCTGGAACATGACTTCCCTAGCTTCCAGACGTGCCATGGCACGTCTGGAACATTGCTTCCTCTGCTTCCCCAGCACCTCTTATCTAGCAAAATCCCCATCGACAAGAGGTTCGTTGATAGAAGTGCAGTCGTCCCACACCCAGATATAATCCATAGGGTTTTTCTCCTGCCGGAAAAGCGGTGACACCAAATAAATAAACTCCACCCCAATAGGGATTACGCCGTGGCTGAATACCAATGGTAAAGGTGGTTCCTGGAGAAATCGGTTCGGCAAAACTAACAGAAACCGTTTTGGTTTCATCATCTCTGGTCACCGATTGTAACGGCAATTGTTCGCCTTTATTTCGAGCGGTTCCGGTAAAGGCTAAAGTATCATCAAGTCGAAAACGAATAGTTTCGCTTCCTTCCCGTTGACTAATCGTCACCTTCTGTAAGGGTTCACCCGCATTCTCTGGAAGTTCTAGGGTGAAATAATATTTAGCCCCCCATACTCCCAGATGATCAAATGTGGTGAACGCATTAATCAAGCGCGGTGATTTTTCAAAGGAAACGGTACCATCGGCTTGCTGTACAGCATGAATCGGGGCAATTGGCATTCCCCAAAAACTGGCTGTACTTAGGGTTAGGGCGATGAGAGTGGAAACGCGCATAAATAAACTGGAATGCTAGCCCAACTACTGCCATGGGCTACTTACTGTTTATGGTATTCGACATTACAAATCTGGAGGTCGATCGCGGTTGGTCAATTCCGAAGGAGGGCGATCGCTACTCCAAGCCCACCACACTTTACCACACTGACATTGATAGAACTCTTGCCACTTTTTGCGATAATCTTCAGTCAGGACGGGTGATTGTCGATTAATCCAAACCCGTTGGGCTTCCATCGAAGAAGCATGACAGGTGGGACAGCAGAACTCTAAGGCATGAGTGGCTGATTTTGTCCATGGCGGTGGAAATGGGGTAAAAGCGTCCATAGTCTATCGCTGGGTGGTAGCTGGAGGGGAGAGTCTGGTCTTGACTATCTCCTGTGCCTATTTTACGGGTTTACCTGCCCAGGCGTTTTGTATTTTCAGGTAAGCATGAGATAGTTGGGACAATAGGTGTTTTAACTTTATCCTATAAATCCTATAAGTTTGAGTCCCTCGGCTGATGAATCCAGAGCCAGAAATTCGCCGCTTGCGTGATCTAATGCCCGCCTCTGGGCGAATGCTGACCAAAATTATCAGTAAACCGCAACAGACGGCGGTGATTGAAACTCCTTTCCCGATGCCTTGGTCGAGAGATCGTCCAATCTATATTAACTTTGATCTGTGGCGTCGCTTACCCAGAGCGCAACGGGATATGCTGCTCCTGAGTACCATGAGTTGGTTGCTGAATATCAGGTGGTTTAAGCCCGATTTATATCAAGGCGTTGTCATTGCCGGATTGTTAGGGGGAATGGTGGAATTTGTGCAAGGCGATGCGGTGGGTGTTGTCGTGGCGACGGGATTGAGTGCGATCGCGGGGAGTCAAATTTGGCGGGGTTCTCGCAGTTGTCAAACTCACCTAGATGCGGATACCGATGCGCTCAACGTTGCTTTGCGGCGTGGCTATACCGAAACAGAAGCGGCGCAGCATCTATTAGCAGCGATTGAATCCGTGGCTGAGATGGAAGGGCGACTGAGTTTAAACTTTACCGAATTAATTCGCTCTCAAAACTTGCGGGCGATCGCAGGGATTTCTCCTGTGGGGGTTCCGGAGAGTGTGAGACAGAATAGTTAGGCGTTGCTGAATAAGTGTTGTGGTGAGGGGAAGCTGGGGAAGCTGGGGAAGCTGGGGGTGATGGGGTGATGGGGTGAGGGGGTGAGGGGGGAAGAAAACAGCTTACGTTGTACTCGCGAAGTCATTTGGTTGGGGCGGGTTTTGCAGCCAAGCTAGAGATAACAATCAATATTAGTCCCTAAACCCGCCCCGACAACTCAACACTCACCCACCTAGGGGATGTTAAGTTTTGATAACGTTGGGCATCCTGTTGATGGAAGCCGATCGCCCTTAGCTATGAAATCTTGAATATTAGTCACGGTAAAGATTTAATTTTGTCCATATTTCCTGGGAATCCGCAGCGTTTCTGGCGATACCTGATCACAGTTGTTCTAGTGGCGATCGCTTATATGGGTAGCGCTCAGTTTACCTTGTCTTGGCTGGGATTGGGCGCTGAGGCGTCTCCTGTGTGGCCCAGTGCGGGGATTGCTCTGGCTGCCCTTTTTTTGCAGGGAAAACGGCTGTGGGTTGGTGTGGCGATTGGTGCATTTTGGCTCAATCTGTCTCTGGGAGCCTCATTTTTGGTGTCTCTGGGTTCGGTAATCGGCTGCACGTTACAAGCTGTTGTCGGTGCGATGGGATTACGTCGCCTGGATTTTAACCCGACGTTAGAATGCCTCAAGGATGCTTATGTTCTAATTATCTTCGGCGCGATCATTGCCCCCTCAATTAATGCCACGATTAGTACGCTAGTGAATTGCTGGGTAAATTTTATTCCCTGGCATCAATTTGGACTGAATTGGGGAACGCTTTGGTTAGGAGACAGTATGGGAATCTTAGTGTTTACCCCCTTACTGCTATTAATGGTTCAGGACTCTCCTCAGCGAATTTTGCCGCCAAATTATCCACCCCAACAGATTTTAGAAGCCGTCCTGTGCTGGAGTCTACTGGGGGTATTGAGTTGGCTAGTTTTCCAGTCTCGAACTACCTTTGCTCTCTCCGACTATCCCCTAGAATATTTACCCTTTCCCTTTGTCGTTTGGGCGGCGCTGCGATTTCGGGTGTGGGGTGCGGTTCTTGCCAGTTTAATCGTTTCGGGAATGGCAATTGGCGGTGTCCTCCAGGGGATCGGACCGTTTGTGGTGAAAACGGGAAGTACCTTAGGCGCAATTCTACTGCTACAAACGTTTATGGCAGTGGTAACCATAACCGCTTTAGTTTTAGCCGCCGCCATGTCAGAGCGTCAACAGGCAGAACATCAACTCCGGGCTACTTTAGAACGCGATCGCTTGTTAGGGGAGATTGCCCTGCGAATTCGTCAATCCTTAGACTTAGACCAGATTTTGCAAACCACTGTTGTGGAAGTGCGGCAATTATTACAGGCAGATCGGGTCTATATCAGTTATCTGGATGAAAATAACCACAGTAAAATTGCTGCCGAATCTGTTGCCTCGGCTTATAAATCTCTGTTGGGATGGAAAGCCTCAGAGAAACTATTACAAGAAACCCAAGAATTATTTGCCCAGCGTCAAATTTTAATCCGGGATAATACGGAGCGGGTTAATGTAACGCCTTATCTCAAAGACTTTTATCGGTGCTACCAGATTAAAGCAACTCTGGCAATTCCGTTAATTCTCGATGATCAATTATTTGGACTCTTGGCAGTTCATCAATGTTACCGTTCCCGCCATTGGCAATCCTTTGAGGTGGATTGGTTAAGGCAATTAGCGGTTCAAGTCACTATTGCCATTCAACAGGCTCAACTTTACCAAAAAGTTCAAGGTCTGAATAGTAACCTAGAAAGTCAAGTGGCGGAACGTACCCTGCAACTTGAGGAAAAAATGCAGGAATTGCAACGGCTTTACGAACTCAAAGATGTGTTTTTACAAGCGGTGTCCCATGATCTGCGAACCTCAATGATGGGTTTAATTATGATGTTGAAGGGAACGCAAAACTGCCCCGGGGAAACCGTTGCTATCCCGCGCAGAATTCTGGATCGGCTGATTGAAAATAGCGATCGCCAATTGATGTTGATCAATGCCTTATCTGAAGACCATTTTAACCAAGGGCGGAAAATAGAACTCCACTGTCAACCTTTATGCTTAAATGAACTTCTCAGCCAAATCCTGGCTGATTTGCAGCCGTTATTCAGCAGTAACCACGCTCAATTAACGACGGTTATTCCCCCAACCTTACCTCCGGTGAAAGCTGATCCGACTCAACTGCGGTGTGTGTTTCATCATCTATTGACAAATGCCCTCAAACACAATCTCCCAGGGGTGAAGATTACGCTAACCGTAAGGGTTGAGGGAGATCGGCTGCATTGTGCGATCGCGGATAATGGGGTAGGGATGAGCAAACAGCAGTGCGATCGCTTGTTTAAACTCTATGTTCGGGGATTAGATTCTCAACATTTAACCGGAATTGGTTTAGGCTTATATTTATGTCGGCAAATTATTCATGCTCATGGGGGAGAAATTAGTGTTATCAGTGCGCCACAAGCAGGATCAACTTTTGAGTTTACGCTGCCTTTATCATGTCCTAGCGATTAACGTTTATCAGTAGTCGGACTTTCATTAAAGTTAACGGTTGCGATTAGGGAACAGGGAACGGGGAAAAGGGAACAGTAAGGGTTTGAGGTTAATCTACAAAACTTAATACAGTACCGTTTTCTTTTGTCCGACTACTTAGGGGCTGCTGAATAAGTGTTGTGGTGAGGGTAGGGAACAGGGAACAGGGAACAGTTTCACCTCCCTGTCTCAGGCAAATTCTGCTTACACATCCTCGAAAAATGCCAGGATTTCCAGCTTATGGGAGCAAACCTTATTATAGGACTTAAGCTCAATGGTACTGAATTAAGGCTGGTGGGCAGTGCCCACCCTACACTATATCAAGGGTTTCGGCGATTCCAAAAGGCTTATAGGGAAGCAATAGGCAAGCAGTATAGAGACTTGCCATCATTTTCTCCCCATCCCCAATCCCTAATCCCCAAGCACAAACAACGCCCGATAAACGGGTTGTCCACAGGAGATTGTGTAGGTTTCTCGTTCGGTGGGAACGGGTAGGGGATTGGTGGCTAACCAATCGGTTCCTTGACGTTGAAAAGCGGGATTTTCGGTAAAGCGATCGCACATTTCTTGGGCGACAGTTTCTACGTCAGATTGAATCAGGATTTCGCCGCCTTTGACCAAGTATTTTGCTAACGTATTCACCAATTCCGGCTTGACGACACGCCGTTTTGCATGTCGCTTTTTGAACCACGGATCAGGAAATTGAATCGTTACTCGTTTTAAGACTCCGGGGGGTAACGATGCTAAAAGTGGCGCTAATGAGTTATCGACATTGCCAAAAATAAAATGCAGATTATTTAATCCTAACTCAGCCACCAATTCTTGGGCTTTCTCAACTAGGGGTTCCCGAATTTCTAATCCCAGAAAATTCCAATCGGGGTATAGTGGTGCCATTTCTAACAAAAACTCACCTCTAGCACTACCGATATCTAGATGTAGCGGTTGCTGGGGTTGATCATACACCTTTTCCCACGGGGGAGGCGTTACTGGGGTCAGGTATTTTTTACTCAGGGGATTGACATGTTGACGCACGCGAACTCTCGGCAATCGTTCACCTCCTTCTTTTGTCAGGTATTAGGTTATGCTAAGTAGTCGGATTTTCAGTTAACGGTTGAGATTAGGCAACAGGCAACAGGCAACAGGCAACAGTAAGGGTTTGAGCCTTGTTGACATTTCTTAGTACAGGGTACAGAATTTATGTCCCGGTACTTATTTTATCAGGGAATCAGTCATCATTAACCAATCGGAAGTTCAACAATAAACTCAGCGCCTTCTCCGGGTTTAGAAACACACCGTAATTGTCCCCCATGTTTCTCCACGACAATCTCATGACTAATCGACAATCCTAACCCGGTTCCCTTGCCAAAAGGTTTGGTCGTGAAAAAGGCTTGGAATAGCTTTTCTTGTATCTCTTCCGGGATACCCGGACCATTATCAGAGAAACGGATTTCGACTCGCTGGTTATCCATTACTCGGGTACGAATCCAGATAGTGGAAGGTGTATTACGCTCGGAAATGTTCTCGGAATTTTGCTTTCTAAATTCTGCTTCCTCTAACGCATCAATCGCATTCGCCAGAATATTCATAAACACTTGACTCAGGCGTCCTGGATAGCATTCAATGGGCGGTAACTTGCCGTATTCTTTGATCACTTGAATGCCTAAATGTTTGCTGGAGGGTTTGATGCGATGTTGCAAAAGAACCAGCGTACTCTCTAACCCCTCATGCAAATCAACCATCATCATTTCCCCGGCGTCGAGGCGGGAAATGTTCCGTAAGCTTTTAATAATTTGACAGATGCGTTCAATCCCCAATTCCATCGATTGAAAGGTTTTGGGCAAATCTTTGACCAAAAAATTTGTATCAATTTCTTCGGAGTGGGCTTGAATGTCCGCAACTGGATTCGGATAATGGTGGGCGTAGAGTTGCAGCAGTTTCAGTAAGTCTCGACTATATTCACTCGCACAGCTTAAATTACCATGAATAGACGTAATTGGATTATTGATTTCATGAGCAACGCCAGCTAACATTTGTCCCAAGCTGGACATTTTTTCACTTTGAACCAGCATGGCTTGGGCTTGTTGCCAATTGTTTAGGGCTTGGGCGAGTTGATTCGTCCGTTCTTCCACTCGTTGTTCCAATTCCTGGGTCAATTCTTGCAACGCGGCTTCGGCTTTTCCCCGTTGTTCAACTTCCTCAATCAGTCGTGTATTTTGTTCTTCTAGGGTTTTGGTTAAGGTTCGCAGTTTTAAATGCACCTTGACTCGTGCTAATACCTCTTCCTGCTGAAAGGGTTTAGTGATATAGTCTACAGCCCCTAAATTTAACCCCTTAACTTTATCAATGGTATCCGTCAGCGCCGTCATAAAAATGATTGGAATCTCGTGGGTGTCAGGATTGGCTTTCAGGCGACGGCAGGTTTCAAATCCGTCAATTCCGGGCATCATCACATCTAACAAAATTAAGGTGGGTGGATCATAAGCAATTTGCTCAAGTGCGGTTTCTCCATCCAGGGCAACGGCAACTTCAAATCCAGCACTGGTTAGGGTTTCTGAGAGTATTTCTAGATTGTTGGGACTATCATCAATAATTAAAATAATCGTTTTATTTAAGGGGTCTATCATTGCCGTGTTGCGTTTTTCTATCCGATTCAATGTAGTCGAGTTAGAGTTAATCATGGCTATAAGCTCTAGTGGTTAGCGACCTGTTCATTGGCTTTAGTGAATGCACCGATTTTTCTCAATAAAATCTCGTATTTTCTTAAGCTGAAAGCCTTTAGCTAACTGGCGTATATATTGAGCAAAGGGAGTAAACTGCTGATCAGCAGTCTCGATACTATCAATTTTTTCGAGCAACAGTTTAATTCGACCTTTCATCGCTAAATCCCAGAGGATGTCTAATTCCTCTTGCGGGAAAATAATTGCTTCCGGTTTGCCCGGTTTTTGTTGCTCGTATGTTGTTACCTTAGCAGCCGCCGACTGACTGCCATTCCCTGAGGTAGGTTCGTAAATCCATGTCAGTCCCAAATGGTGCTGTAATGTCTGGAGTAGCTGATCAATTTGAACGGGTTTGGGCAGGAAATCATTGCCCCCGGCTGCCAAACTGTGATGCCGATCCATCTCAAAAACACTGGCTGACGATACTACGATTAGCATATTTTTCAGGGTTTGGGACTGGCGAATGTGTCGCATCATCTCAAAACCATCCATAATTGGCATAATTAAGTCGGTAATGATCAGATCCGGCGAGGCTGTCATGGCGATATCTAATCCTTCTCGACCATTATTCGCCTCAATCACATCAAATCCTAGGGGTTCGAGCAAATTAACCACGACTGAACGATTTTCCCACCGATCATCGACAATGAGGATGGTTCGGGGTTTGCCCTGATAACCAATAATTCTACCTTGAGTAAAGGCGGGAGTGATTTGCATCCATTCTTGGGCTTCGGCTAAGTCTAGATCCACGGTAAATACACTCCCCTTACCGACTTCACTTTCGACGTGAATGGTACTGCCCATTAGCTGTACAATCTTAGTGCTAATCGCTAACCCTAGTCCTGTTCCTTCCGACTGACGTTTGCGATCGCTCACTTGTTCAAAGGGTAAAAAGATGCGCTGTAATTGTTGGGGACTCATCCCTACCCCGGTATCTTCGATTTGAAAGCGAATGCGGTGATGGAGAGGGGTTGAGGTTTCCCCCCGATGATAGACGCCTTCTGGCTTGTCTCCATTGTGTCCCCCAATGCTGTGATTGTCTTGGTTATCTGCATAGCCAACTTTAAAGGTAACGCCGCCAGTATCGGTAAATTTAATCGCATTGCTGAGGAGATTAATTAGAACTTGTCGCAGTCGCTTTTCGTCTACGTGGATACCAGCAGGAAGGGATGACGTGGGTTGATAGATAAAGGAAATGCCTTTTGCATCCGCCCGAATCCGGCAAATTTCGACAACGCCCCGCAGGAAGGAGGGAAAATGAATATCACTGCCATGGAGTTCCATCTTGCGGGCTTCAATTTTCGCTAAATCGAGAATATCATTAATTAACATCAGCAGATGAGAACCGCACTGATGAATAATCCGAACACCATCAAGTTCGCGATCGCTCATCGTTTTGGATCGTTGTAGAATTTGGGCATAGCCTAACACCCCATTCAGTGGCGTTCGCAGTTCATGACTCATATTTGCCAGAAACTCACTTTTGGCGTTATTCGCCGTATCCGCCTCTTCTTTGGCTGTTTTCAATTCTGCTGTGCGTTGTTCTACCCGCAATTCCAGTTCAGCTTTAGCATCTTCTAAGGCGGTAAAGGATTCCTGCAACTGCTGCGCCATTTGGTTAAAGGATTTGGATAAAATCCGCAGTTCATAAATCCCTTCGACTTTAACTCGTTGATCAAGTTCCCCACTCGCGATCGCACAAGACGCCATACTCAGTCGTAAAATGGGTTGGCTAATCCAACGCGAGGTAAATAATCCCAAAAGCGTGGCAAAAATCAACGCCGCTACACAGAGGCGAATTGTCATGCGCGTATTGGCGTGGATACGTGCCATAAATTCATCTTCGGGAACCACGACAACAATCAACCAATTGAGTCCTTGATTGTCTTGAAAGGAGAGAACTTGGACAAATTGCTTTTTTTTATCTAACTCGAAATCTAACTGGTATTCCCCTGTGATATTCTCAAAGCTACCAAATTTACTCACCAAAAAGTCAGCCGTCGCCTTAATCAGTGGGTTATCACTGGTAATGGAGTCATGACGTTCAGATTTAGTATGATCAGTAGAGACAAATGTATCTTCACTCATCGATGTAGCCACTAAGGTTCCCTTTCCCTTGGGTTCTAAAATAAACGTCTGCCCAAATTCACTAATTTTCAAGCTTTCCAGAAAGTCGCCAATATGAGACAGAGACAGAATTGTACTGGTTACGCCCAGTAAGGTATCACCCTGATACAGGGGCATACTCGCCGCGATCGCTAAGGTATCTTCATGTTCATAACGGAACACCTCACTCCAGGTTGCCTCACCTGCTTCTACAGCCTCTTCATACCAGGGTCGAGTGCGGTGATCATCGTAGGCAGGAGTTTCTAATAACTTGATCCGATTTCCTTGCTGATTCGCGGCATAAATATATTTAGTATAATTCACTGATTCATGAATTTGAAAATTATCCCCCTCTTGTCGCACCACTTCCAGATATTTACCGTCTTCTGTACCGATGGCTGTAGCGCTAACCGGAAAAACTTGCATCTGATGCCAGACGGTTTTCTCGCAATCCAGCAAATTGTCTAATTCTAATTGATTCAGACAGGTTTCATTGGCATTGAGTTGATTAAAGGCATGGGGGATTTGCAGATAACTATCGAGTTTTTGTTCAATCCGGGCAGCAATTTCGTGACGTAAATCACTGGCAAGTTCATTCACCGCTTGTTCACCATTGCGTAAGGAAAGCCAACCCGTTAATCCTACCGCTGCTGTAATTTGCAGCAGGAAAGGAATAACCAGAACAAGGCGCAAACGCATTTTTAGAGAGGGTTTTGCTAAAAAACTGGGTAACATCCGTCAGTGTTAATCTACGAGTAATGAGTGGATTTGACGACTCAGATGCTACCCTAATCTGTCCAGAACTGTATTCAAAATTCGGTGATACTACGACAATATAGAAGGCTTCAGGACGCCAAATCCCCGATATCTTCAAGACGTCAGGGATCTACTTCATTCTTTAAAATCTTAAAAAAGTCCTGAAATACACCTTCTAGAATTACCTCTTGCCTATTGGTTCGGTTTTTTCTCTGTTTCCTGTGAAAACTAACTTACATTCTGAGCAATGTCTGAATTATTTACCTCAGAAGATTTGGTAACAAACAGTTTAGGGAATAGCAATCCTGAACGAGCTTTATAGTCAGCAAACTCTGGATAACGGGAGAGTGACTGGTCTTTTTTAAGCATATTGGGAATAAAAACACCTGCAATAAAACCTGCCCAAATTAAAAATGGTAGCCAGTGCTGAGTTAACAGGGCAAAAGACCCATAGATTAAGACTTCTCCCAGATAGTTAGTATTGCGACACCGGGCAAAAAATCCTTCGGTAATCAGTCCAGAATGATATTTGAGTGTGTAATACTTTTGAGCATCACTGCTGTAATGGAGAAAGACACCCATGAGGTTAATCGCAATCGCCGCCGCAATTAGGGGAGGAGTCGGTTCTGAACCACTACTAATCAAGATAAACGGAGCAACCCAGTAGAGCAATAGAAACCCAAAAATAAATAGACCTGTTCCCAAAGAAATGTTTTGTTCCCACTGTTTATCGGGATAGATGCGGCTTTTGAGTACCCACATATATCCATATATACCATGCAGGGCGAGGTACACCCAAGGACCGATGGTGAAATTTTGATACGCCACCATCAATGCCAATATTACCGGAAACGTTAGTGCTTTATGCAGATCAATGAAATGCTTGCTTTTCATCCGTTTAATCCACTCCTTCAATTGGGGCAAACCCCTGACGCTGAATATTTTCGGTAATCGTGCGCGGTTCTAAAAATTGGAGTAAATAATCGGGTCCCCCCGCCTTAGAACCCACCCCTGATAACTTGAATCCGCCAAAGGGTTGGCGGGAAACAATCGCCCCGGTAATTGTGCGGTTAATATAAAGATTACCCACTTCAAACTCAGTAGATGCCTGATCAATATGGGACGGTGTGCGAGAATATAATCCTCCCGTCAGCGCATATTTGGTTCCATTGGCAACCGTCAGGGCGTCGGGAAAATCTTTGACTCGAATCACCGCTACAACCGGACCAAAGATTTCCGCTTGGGCAATTGTGGCATCGGGTGAAACGTTGGTAAAAATTGTGGGACTCACAAAATAACCCGTGTCTGGGACTTGACATTCCACCGCAATTTCTGCCTCTTGCC
Source organism: Coleofasciculus sp. C1-SOL-03 (assembly GCF_040220555.1). Lineage (NCBI taxonomy): Bacteria > Bacillati > Cyanobacteriota > Cyanophyceae > Coleofasciculales > Coleofasciculaceae > Coleofasciculus > Coleofasciculus sp. C1-SOL-03. The sequence goes on along the minus strand of NZ_JAVJUO010000077.1, from coordinate 86,988 downwards.
GCCCTTTTTTAATATAGTCCTGAATTCGATTTCTGGCAGTAGCATCAATCACCGGACCCACTTGGGTACTGGGTAATTCGGCTGCGCCAATATTAAGCGATCGCGTGGCTTCAATTAATCGTTCGACAAAGGTATTATAGATAGGGTCGAGAACGATTACCCGTGAACAGGCGGAACATTTTTGACCACTATATCCAAATGCCGACTTCACCACGCCCGCCACGGCTTGATCTAAATCCGCACTTTCATCGACAATAATGGCATTCTTCCCGCCCATCTCCGCAATCACCCGTTTCAAGTGAGTTTGACCCGGTTGAACTATTGCAGCATCAGCGTAAATCTGACATCCCACTTCCTGAGAACCCGTAAAGGCGATTAAATGAGTATCGGGGTGCTTCACCATATACGCCCCCACCTGGGAACCCTTACCGGGAACAAATTGAAACACACCCTGGGGAATTCCGGCTGCGACTAAAATTTCTGCTAGTTTCGCTGCAATCACGGATGAGGTTTCAGCAGGTTTAAGCAGGGTACAATTTCCCGCGACTAATGCGGCTACTGTCATTCCCGTCGCAATCGCCAAGGGGAAATTCCAGGGAGAAATCACCACCGCAATTCCTCTGGGTTGGTAGACATAGCGATTGGTTTCCCCAGCCACATCATAGATATACCCACCCTCCAGCCGTTCCATTTCTGAGGCGTAGTAACGGCAAAAGTCGATAGCTTCGGAAACTTCGGCATCGGCTTCCCGTAAGGCTTTCCCGACTTCTAAGCATATCCAAGCGGAAAGTTCTTCCCGACGCCCTTCCATTAATTCCGCTGCTTGACGCAAAATATCCGCCCGTTGTTTAACTGGGGTGCGACGCCATCCGGGAAAGGCGGCTTTGGCGGCGTTTAAGGCGGTTTCGGCTTGGTCGATGGAGAGTAATCCCACTTTACCGATAATTTCACTGGGGTTGGAGGGATTAACGGAGTCAACGGTTTCGGTGGTGGGTTGATAGTCGCCGTTAATCAAGGGATAATAGGTTTTTCCTAGTTGTTGGCGCACCGTTTGTAAGGCGGTTTGGGCTTTTTCCCTGGCTTCCGCTTGGGCGTAATCGGTATCCGGCGCATTGGCGAATTGTTGAATGTTGAGTGTTGATTGTGTAGGGGCGGGTTTAGGGACTTTCTGTTGGTTATTGATGGTAACGTCTGTGCGAAACCCGCCCTGACTAAGTGTTGAGTTAACTCCCCCTGCTTCCCGATTATCAGGTTCCTCATCCACCACAGGGGGGGCGATTAATTCCTCAACCGGGCGTTCTTCTAAACTTTGGCGCAGGAAGGAACTATTGGCGGTATTTTCCAGTAAGCGGCGAATCAGATATGCCATTCCCGGTAACAGTTCCCCGTAAGGCGCATAAACCCGCACCCGATGTCCCCGTTGCACCAAGGCTTTTGCCAGTTGATCCCCCATTCCATAGAGAACTTGCATCTCGAAGCGGCGACTAGGGATATTCAACTGTTCCGCAATCGCGATGGCTTTGGCTTGCGATCGCACGTTATGTGATCCGATGGCAGCATAGAGATACTGGTGATTTTCTAGCAATAGCTGGGTCATTTCCTCGAAATTGGCATCGGTGGCGCTTTTTTGGTTATATACGGGTTGTTGCCAATGGTTTTGTAAGGATTTAATCGTTTCCTGATCCCAATATGCGCCTTTAACTAAACGCACGGTGAGGGGGTTGCCCCGTTCTTTTGCCCAGGTGATAATATCTTTTAAATCCCCTTTAGAGTCTCGTAAATAGGCTTGCAGGGTAATACCTAAATCTGTGCGATCGCGGAATTCGTCTTCCATCAACAATTCCTTGAGAATGCCCAGAGTCATGTCTTTATAGACATACTGTTCCATATCAAAGTGAACCGCCGCCCCCAATTCCTGGGCACGCCGTAACAGAATCCGAATGCGATCGCACACCCGTTTTTTGCTACCCTCTGGATCTAGGGGGTCAAATTGGGAATAGAATGCGGTTAACTTGACAGAAACTTGAACTTGTGGTAATTCTTCACCATCGGCTTGGTCAATTTGCGGCACCGTTGACCAATTTTTCGCTTCCTGAGTCAACTGTTCCATCAAATCCAGATAGCGTTCCAGATACGACTGGGCTTCGGCTTCGGTAATCACGGCTTCCCCCAGTAAATCTAGAGTAAATGCCATCTTATCCTTCCGCAGGCGTTCAATCGTCTTAATTGCCTGCTTAATTGTTGCCCCAGCGATATACTTATTGGCTAAGGTTTCCACCGCCGTGGATACCGTTGACGCCGCTAATTGTCCCGGCATCGAGTCAGGATTGGCAAAATTGAGCAAATTTTTCAGGGCGGCGGGAAGTTCTACCGACTCATCCCCTAAATAGTCTTGCAAATGACGGGCAATCTCAGTCTTACTCTGGAGGGCGGGTAAGGCATCAATGAAGCGAAAAAGCTGCACCCGCAAACCCGGATTACTCATCGCCCAAGCTAGGAGTTTATCATCCCAGCGCATCTGATCCCGCATTTGGGCAAAAAAGGAGCGTTTTTGCCGCGTGGCGTCGAGAAGCTGTTTGGCGATTTCGATGGTTTGGGTTTCGTAGATGCTATTGGCGACTTGTACAACCACGGGCGGGTAGACTCCTAATTCTGGGCTAAAGCATTTATCTCGAACTCTTTATTATATCCGCCTAGAGCCAATCGTGCAGGTTTGTCGCCTAATCGGGATTCATATCATGTCCGGTTGAATACCCATAATTACGGTGATGGGTTGAGGGGGAGATGGGGAGACGTAGGGGCTTGGTTACCAAGCCCTTACTAACGTTTTGTTTCAATCCCTGGTAGGGATTCAGGGGAATTCCAAGTTGGGGGCGGCAATGGGCGGGGGCGATGGTGGTAAGGTTTCAATCCCTGGTAGGGATTCAGGGGAATTCCAAGTTATCGGAAAAGTCACAAGCTACCAGATAAGAATGTTTCAATCCCTGGTAGGGATTCAGGGGAATTCCAAGTGGGAGTGTATTAAGTCTTTGGGCTTAGAATCACAGTTTCAATCCCTGGTAGGGATTCAGGGGAATTCCAAGCATTCAGGATCATACCTTCTTACTTAAGCGATTCAATGTTTCAATCCCTGGTAGGGATTCAGGGGAATTCCAAGAGCGGTCATCTGGAAGCCTATTACTATGTAGTTTTCATGGTGCAGTTGCGCGACTGAAAAAAATAATAGCATTTCAGGGATAGGGTTTGGCAAGAGGCAAAAATAAAAATCGCTAAACATCAGTCCCAGTAAGCCTTTCAGGAATTGCGCGGGTGAGACTTGGGCAGAGTCACCATCAACCGCTTATCTAGAGAGCAATTCAGCCATTTTTCCGAACCCCCTAAAAAAAACACCTACCCATCCGCGCTATCAGCCCCAAATCTCGTGTCATCCCAAAGGGGTTCACCGCCGATGCGCTCAACCTTTCCTTGACAACAGCCACAGGGGAAATAAAAGGCAATGCTATCCTAATTTGAATGTCACGCTCCTCGTATTCTGGTGGGCAATGCCCACCCTACGGCATATCCAAGGTTTTAGCGATCGCGCGATGCCAATTTTCACCGCCATTGATCCTAATCTAGCTTACTTACCGGATGCAGACCCCAGACGCGATCACCACCTGGCATACTAAGGATCAGTCAAACTGCACTCCAACACACTCTACTGCATCTACTGCCCTATCCCACCACTTGACAAGAAACCGTAGGGGCGCATGGCGTGCGCCCATAAAATCGACAACTCCAATCCATCAGTTTAGTTATGTCATATCATGTCCGGTTTTCTCACCCATGATCAACAAGACAGGACAAAAACACCCGCTGACTCGGAAACGTACAATAGGAAGAGTCGTGAGGAATTGAGCTATGAGCGTTGTCATCCCTGACGAAATTTTAACCATAACTCGCATGACTGAGGCTGAAATGCGTCAAGAGATTGCTGTCATGCTCTTTGAGCGGGAAAAGCTCACTCTTGCTCAAGCCAGCCGATTTGCAGGGATGCACCGTGTCGCCTTTCAGCATCTACTGGCTAGCCGCCAAATCCCGGTTCATTACGGGATTGAGGATCTCGAACAAGACATTCAAGACTATTTCGGCTGACGCAGTTCAACCACCGATTCGTATAATCGACAAGCCTTATCCGCTTTAGCAACCCGCACCTTTGATTGAATATCTTCTGGATCAAGTTTATATGCATTGACTTTAACTCGACAAGCCAAAGCCGCGTAGGGATTAATCTCAAAACCAACACCATCATGTCCGATTAACGCTGATTCAACCAGGGTTGTACCCACACCCGCAAAGGGATCAAGAACCGTTCCCGGTTGAGGAAGCTTAGTTTCTACCACGCCGCGCACAAACGAACTGGAAAAGCCAGCAATCCAAGGTATCCACCGATGTACGGGTAAAAGCTTATTGCTGGCAAAACTCGGATCACTGAACACCGATTTATCTTTGGCGTTCGATGTTTGAGTCTCTGGAAAAAGTGACAGTTGCATTCGATTGATCAGCTTGGCTAATTTTGAGGTTGTGCTGTTAGTGTAAAGCCAATCAATTTACGGTGCAACTTGCATGTTTTGAGATATTACAAATTATCTCGGTCAACCCTTGGAATTCAGTGACATTCAATTACGATTACTTGTACAAAACCGACTCCTTCAATGTCGAGATGCGCTCAAGTACGCTGTTGATTTCTTCTTGTGTGAGTCCATATTCAGCCAGTGATTCACCCAAGTGATTGGCAATTGCTTCAAAGTGTTCCGGTTGTAAGTCTAATCCAGCGTGGGCTTTTTCCATTGAGCGTCCGCTATATTGATTAGAACCTCCCAACGCATGGGAAACAAAAGCGGTTTGATGACGCCGTTGCTTTTCCATATCAGTGTTAGCAAAAAAGTGATTAACGGTATCGTCTGCTAAGACACGCTTGTAAAAATCATCCACAATTTGGGCAACAACTGGCTGTCCGCCGATCTTCTCGTATAAGGTTAGGGTTGGTGGTGTATGCATATCTGTTTCTAAAATTTGGCAATTTACACTTAGTATTTTATCTCGGTGTTGAATGAGTTTACGTCTCTCTAGGGTACAGCGATCGCGGAGTAACGTATCTGCCGTAAGTTGGATTAAAACCTTTAAATTTTATAGGCTTTTGTTTTATTTTAAGACAATAAAAAATTACCATTATGGACTGAAATCTATATCCAGTCAGCTTTAGCTAACTTGAGTTCTTAGCTTTGGGTTTTAACCCCAGGCGGTTGGTGAGACTGAGAATTACCCGTTGTATCCGTTGGTAGAGGAGAATTGCGGAACATTAAAGTATAGATATCCGTGGGCATTTCGATATTTGCCTGTTGCAGTGCTTCTTTTATACGTTGACAAACTTGAGATGTCATCGTCAAAAACCCTAATCGTCGCGAATCCACCCAAAACCGCACTTCCAGATTCACCGTACTCGCCGCTAATTCTATTACCAAAATTTCCGGAGGCGGTTCTTTTTCTAATCCTGGAAGTGAGGCAAGATTATTTTGAATCACTTGTTTGGCATGGGTAACATCAGCATCGTAGTCAATCCCAACCATAACTGAACTACGGCGACGCGGCGAAGCGGTATTATTAATAATACTGGCAGAGAATACTTCCTGATTCGGGATATAAACTAATCGCCCATCATAGGTTCTCATCGTGGTTGCCCGGAGGTCAATCTGCGTAATCGTACCTTCATAATCACTAATCACCACCTGATCATTAATACCAAAAGGTCGAGCCGCGAGTAAAATAACCCCAGAGATATAATTACTCAAAACATCTTTGAGACTGAAACCAATCGCCACACTGGTGAGTCCCAACGCCCCTAATAATGCGCCAAAATTCAGTCCTAAAACGCCTAAAGCAACAACTGAACCCAGTACCCAGACGCCACCATAACCCAAACGTCCAATCAGAATTTCCGTACTGCGATCGCCTTCTGTCTGTTGCGCCCAACTAAAGCCAATAAACTGCACTGTTTTCGCTATTCCCCAGGTAATCCCAACCACAACCAGCGCCCCTAATAAAGAGGGAAGATTTGTTACCGTATCCCGTAAAAGTTGCCGTACTGTTCCATAGAGGCGCTGTCCCACATCAATCGCCAAAGGCGGTTTTTTAATGGCTTGATTTAGTTGTTCTGCCCATCTCTCGGCTAAGGCTTCCACTGACAAACCAAAGTCTTGGGCATCTTGTTGAGTAACCGTCATTAATACTCGATTATTCAATCGCAAGGTTGCCACTTGGCGAGGGTCATCCGGTTTAACAGTTACCTGTCCTAAAGTTTCTGATTGTGCCAAAAGACTGTTAACCCGCCGATTAATAATTTTTGCCCGTTCTCTTGCGCCCAAATCTACAAGGCTACCCACTTGGAATACAGGTCTACCTCTAACCAAAATATCGGCAAAATAGACTTCACTATCGGGATTACTTCTCAGGGAGGAATTCGCATCAGCGGGAATAGGAACCATCTCGTCTTGGGCGACACTCCGGTGAGGACTAGCCAGGAAAAGAAATCCAGTAGCAAAGACAACAAAGGTGAATCGACGTGAACCGTTATGCAGGATTTTCATAGGAAGGTTCGTTTTCAGCGTTTTGAACAGATTTAGCCAAAACAGATTAAATTACCCCTCCCTCGTTTGACTTCTAGCTAGAGATAGGTAATACCAAATCCGGGGAACGCTACCCCCGTTATACTAAATCCGGGTTAACTACCCCCTTTATGGGTGTTCAATGGGGTGTGGGGTGTGGGGTGTGGGGTGTGGAGAATAGCCGCCAAAGGATAAAGGGGGTGACAAAGGCGGATTGGGTATTATAACCCAGTCCGCGCAGGCGGACTTTGTTTGTGTAGCAGCGATTTCAATCGCCTCCTCAAAGCTGTTCAACATGGCTGTGTCTAAGGATTGCCACTGGTAATGCGAAGAATTTTATCCTTGTCAGGGGGGCAGTTCCCGCGTCCATCGCAGTTGCTCGTGGTAACATAAAGCTCACCATCGGGTCCCATAATCACTTCCCTAAGCCGACCCAACTCATTTTGAAAATACACCTCATGACTCTGAACCTGATAGGGAGACTGTGGCTCAAAGGTAACGCGATGCAAGTGAGACGCACCCAAGACACCCATTAACAGACTACCTCGCCACTCTGGAATCGCGTCCCCCGTATAAATGGCGGCTCCACCTGGAGGTACGGCTTCATCCCAACTCAGAGAAGGAGGTATCATCCCTGGTTGATCTTGACAACCGTAGATGGGGGGCCAGCCAAGGTTAGCACCTGCACTGGCGACGTTGACTTCATCATGTCCGGTTCTACCCAGTTCGCCACTCGGTCCATGATCAGTGATGGCTAGGGTTGATGGGTTCAACCAGTCAAAACCCTGAGTATTACGAACGCCGATAATATAGGCAGGATTGTCAGGAAAGGGATTATCCTCTGGAACCTGTCCCTCTGGCGTCACGCGCAAAATTTTTCCCGCCAGACTGCTGACATCTTGGGAATTTTGCGGATTTCTGGCATCGCCAGTGCCGATATAGAGCATTCCATCGGGTCCGAAGCGCAAACGCCCACCATTATGGAAGCGGGCGACGGGAATATTATCAACAATGATTTTATCGGCTGAGGCACTCGTGCCATCGGGTGATAGCTGCCATCGCTCAACCAGATTGACCGATGATCCGTTGCGGTCTGCGGTGTAGTAAATGTAAAATAGCCGATTATTGGCAAACTCAGGATGAGGCGCGATACCCAGTAATCCCCCTTCTCCCCTAGCCGTTACGGGAACAATGGCAACAGGTTCACTCTGGAGTTGCCCATTCCGCACCAGTCGAATCCGTCCAGGACGTTCAGTCACCAGCATATCTGTGTCGGATATAAAGAGAATGCCCCAAGGGACTTCCAAACCGGAAACAACTTCTTCAGCTTGCACCGCCACCTGTCCTTGGGAACCATAGCCCTCTTCAACCAGGATACAGTCACGGTTAGGAGACGCCGCCGCTTGAGTTGAGGGTCTAGTGGTATTATTGGGTGCTGGTGATGTTGGGGTGTCTGCTGTGTTTGTGCGATCGCCTTCCAGGGTTGAGGTGGTGCAGGCAGTCAGTGCCATCAAGCACAAAGCCATCCATAACGTACCTGTGAGGGTTTTCTTGTCCTTCATCGTTTTAGCCAAAGCCTATTCTACTCACCTGCCTCACTTAGGTTGATTGTTTCAAAAGCATTGAGCCAATCCGTCCCTCCTAGGGAAGATTAGCCATACAGATCCCGCATTCAATTGCGATGCCAACGAGTGACACCACCGGGTTGATCAATCAGCGTAATCCCTTGGGCTTTGAGTTCATCCCGAATGCGATCGCTCATTTCAAAATCCTTCCGTTTCCGCGCCTCGGTACGTTGTTGAATCAGCGCTTCAATCTCTGCATCACTTAATCCACTCGTCGATTCCTGACGAATTTCCTCCCCTTGCGCCTCAAGTCCAAACACCTGCGCCAATTCCACCAATGTCTGCCATTGTGCTTCTAATTCCTGGGGCGATGTCCGGGTTTTGCCTTCATGTACTAAAATATTCCCCTCGCGCCCCAACTCTTTTGCCAGTTCAAATAATACAGCTAACCCCTCTGCGAAATTGAAATCATCATCAACAGCAGCTTGGAAGCGTTCTACCGCCGCAGTTTGCCGTTTATCTGAGTCTTGCCACCCCAGTTGTTCACCATACTGAACGCCAAACAGCAATCCCTCTTTCAACGTATGCCAACCATTCGTCGCCGCCGCCAACGCCTCATCGGTAAAATCTAAGGGCTTGCGATACTGTGCCTGGAGGACAAACAACCGTACCGCCATCGGATCAGTGGGGCGATCGAGTAAATCCCGAATGGTGATAAAATTCCCCAGGGATTTCGACATCTTCTCCCCATTCACAATCACCATCCCCGTATGTAACCAGTAACGCGCCAAGGGTTGACCCGTCACCGCTTCTGATTGGGCAATTTCATTCTCGTGGTGGGGAAACACCAAATCCGATCCCCCGGCATGAATATCCACCGTGTCCCCCAAATTGTCCCGAATCATCGCAGAACACTCAATATGCCAGCCAGGGCGTCCCGCCCCCCAAGGCGATTCCCAGGCAGGTTCTCCGGGCTTAGAACCCTTCCACAGGGCAAAATCAAAAGCGTCCTTTTTCTTCGCCGCCTCTGCATCCGCTACCTCGACTCGTCCACTCGCCCCCGCTTGTAAATCCTCTAACTTGCGTCCCGACAGCTTGCCATACTCACCAAAACGACGCACAGCATAGTAAACATCTCCAGCGGCGGGGTAGGCGTAATTTTTCTGTTCTAGGTCATAAATTAGCCGCTTAATCCCATCCAGGCAATGCGTCGCCCGAGGATAGGCATCCGCATCGTTCACATTCAGCCGCGCCATATCCTCAAAATACGCCTGAATGAAGCGTTCCGAGACAGCCTCCATCGAGGTTCCCTCTTGTCGCGCCCGATTCAGGATTTTATCGTCAATATCGGTAAAATTCTGTACGTAGTTCACATCATAGCCACGCCATTGTAGATAACGACGGGCAGTATCCCAGATGATGCAGGTTCTAGCATGACCCAAATGGCAATAGTCATAAGCGGTGATGCCGCAGCAATACATCCGCACCTTACCCGTCTCTATCGGGGAAAACGGTTCTTTGCGACGAGTCAGTGTATTGTACAGGGTTAGGGTCATGGCAAAAGAACAGTAAACTCAGTTGTGAGCAGATACGCAATAATGGGAAAGGATTGGCATATCCAGCGTACAGCTTGATGCTTTATTCAACCACATCTGTACGCTATCTTCCTATATTCTGACGTTTAAAGACAGTTCAACATAGCGCCTTATGCAATCAGTCACCACTCAGTCTGCATCCGACCCAACCATGGACGCGGCGAAACATGGCTTACCCGTCACGATTATTACCGGATTTCTCGGCAGTGGCAAAACGACGCTGCTTAATCATATCTTGAGCAACCAAGAAGGTGTCAAGACTGCCGTTTTAGTGAATGAGTTTGGCGAAATCGGCATTGATAATGAACTCATTGTCACCACCGGGGATGACATGGTGGAACTGAGTAATGGTTGTATTTGCTGCACCATTAATGAAGATTTGGTCAATGCCGTTTACAAGGTACTGGAACGGGACGACAAGGTGGATTACTTGGTGGTGGAAACCACAGGATTAGCTGATCCCCTACCCGTCGCCCTCACGTTTCTGGGAACCGAACTGCGAGACATGACTCGCCTCGATTCCATTGTTACCGTGGTAGACTGTGAGAATTTCAGTTTGGATCTATTCAATAGCGAAGCGGCATATAGCCAAATTGCTTACGGCGATATCATTCTGCTGAATAAAATCGACTTAGTTGATGAAGGTGATGTAGACGCCTTGGAGGTGAGAATTCGCGAAATTAAAGAGGGGGCGAGGATTATTCGCACCACTCAATCCCAAGTGCCATTACCATTGATTTTAAGTGTAGGATTGTTTGAGTCGGATCGGTATTTTGATGAATCATCGGATCATGACCATGAGCATCACCATGATCATGAGCATCACCATGACCACGATCACGAACATCACGATCATCACGATCATCACCACCACCACGATCATGATCACTCCCACCACTTAGAAAATGATGGATTTACCTCGATTTCCTTCCAGAGTGATAAACCCTTCAATATCCGGAAGTTTCAATATTTCTTAGACAATCAACTGACAACGAATATTTTCCGGGCTAAGGGAATTCTCTGGTTTGATGAGAGTCCAAATCGCCACATTTTTCATCTCAGTGGTAAGCGGTTTAATATCGAAGATGATCAGTGGAAAGGGGACAAGAAAAATCAATTGGTGCTAATCGGTCAAGATTTAGACCATGATAAGTTGTACAAGCAACTTGAGAATTGTCTCTGTTTACCCTCGGTAAATCGGGGTAAAGGATTTGGGGCTTGACTACTGCTCAGTTAAGAGAATCTGGGGGGACTCACAAGGGTAGGTTTTTTCAGCTTTGGGTGAAGGTGAGACAAGGAAGGAAAGTAGATCGGTAGACAAGGAAGTTTTCTACGAAAAACAGGGCTTTTTAGCCTTTTCTAGAATTCTATCCAGAACCGGATTTTGTACGGTTTTCATCCCTTGTCTTGCCCGAATCCCACGGTGAAAGTTCGCGCAAAGGAAAGGCTAAATTCTTCCAAATCGAAAACGGAAACGGATTGGGCTTTTGGAAAATCAATTGTAGATACTCAAGAAGAGTGGGAGTGATTGATACACGATTTGATGGAGTAAACACAGATTGTATAGTTGGGTTGACGATGGAAAGCATAAAGTTGAAATCCCATGTTGGGGATGATGGAGTATTACACATTCAAGTCCCAGTTGGATTAAAAAATGAAGATTTAGAAGTGATGGTCATTTTCCAGCGCTTGAAGTCTGGCGATCGCAATTCAGTACCATTAGAGTCAAAGGGTTGGCAACCCAGATTTTTTGAAGAAGTTATTGGCAGTTGGGAGGGTGAACCGCTAAAACGTCCCGAACAACTTCCTTACGAAATCCGCGAGGAACTGACATTTGATGAGGATGCATCGTAATGTATCTGCTGGATAGCAATGTTTGCATTCGCCTACTCAATGAAAGCGCAAGTTCTAACATGGCTCGAAAATTGGCAGAACTAACTCCAGATGATATTCGGCTGTGTTCAGTTGTGAAATCAGAACTCTATTACGGGGCATATAAAAGTACAAGGCGTGATCGCAACTTAGCCAATTTAAACCGCTTCTTCAGCCAGTTTATCAGTCTCCCGTTTGATGACAACGCTGCTGCCATTGCTGGACAGGTTCGCGCTCAATTAGATGTAGCCGGAACGCCCATTGGTTCCAATGACCTGCTGATTGCGGCTATCGCCCTCTCCAATGACCTCACTCTTGTGACTCACAACACCCGTGAATTTGGTCGAATAAATGGTTTAAAGTACGAAGATTGGGAATAGGGTTCTGAACTGTTGAGAGTAAGATAACACCAATCCCATCACGCGCGATCGCAAACGCCTGCAACTCCTTTTCCTCTTCCTTCATCGGTTATCCAACTTTATATCTGACCTAGAGCGATTAAACATTAGTTCAATGAGTTTTTGCTGAGAACAGACTTGATCTAAACTAAACAACCCGATCAAACAGGCTTATCGTTTTGCTTAAGTGCTTATGGCGCTCAATCACTAACCACAAATGCTTCATTCAGCACAATTAGTGCTAACTTAGTTGCCTAAATGCTGTCAACTCAGGAGAAATTAACCCTGCTTTTTAGGGACATTTTGGATGCCGTCCCCCATGATTACAGATATATTGCAACTGATTGGTATCTAAATTTTTCGCCCGGGCAAAATTCACCCCCTGGACTCGCGCTCCCGACGTGGCGGCTGGAGGTCGGGTGATAAACTGATCTGACTGAACAGGCAAGGCTGTGGCAAACATAGCGCCTAGGAAATCCGTTCCGGTTACATTCGCCCCGCGTAAATCCACTGCACTCAAATTGGCATTCTGTAGCTTGGCATTTTGTAATTGAGCCTGACTCAAATTCGCCTTAACTAATTTCGTCGAACTCAAATCCGCATCCTGTAACTTTGCCTGAGTGAAATTGGCTCCCGATAAATCCGCCCCTTGCCAATTGGATTGGGTCAAATCCGCAAAGCTGAAATCTCCGCCAACGGCACTCACTTGACTAAGACTTCCCCCATGTAAATTCACCAGAGATGCCTTTACCTCGCCTAAATTCGCCCCGGTCAAGCTAGCATTTTCTAATACAGCTCGGCTTAAATCAGCCCCAATCAGTTGAGCGCTGCTGAAGTTCGCGCCAATGAGATAGCTATCAGCTAAATTTGCCCGATCAAGAATTGCCCGAATCAAGTTTGTGCGAGCCATTAAAACATTGTTTAAATTTGCCCCGGTTAAATCGGCTTCCTTGAGTTCAGCCCCACTTAAATCCGCTATCCAATCATCAAATGTACCCCAGCGTTGATCCGCACCCGCCCCATAAAAACGGCTGTTTTGGAAACTGCCCCCGGTTAAGATGGCGGAACGGAAATTAAGTCCGGCGAGGTCGAGGTTATCTAAAACTAAGGTAAATTGAACTGAACGGGTGTCCATTTGACTCAAGTCAGTGCGACTCAAATCCGCGTCGTGCAGTTGACTGCTGTAAATGGTGAGAATTTTGGCGATCGCGCGATTGGTTGCCCGTTGTCGCAATGCCACCAACTGCTGTTCTCCTGGCGTTCCTCGACGGGCTAATGTGTCTCGGTCATTTTGTAGCGCCTGATTCAACCGTTGCAGGGGAGGTAGGGCTTCAGCGCCTTTACTCACCAACGCTTGCTGTAAGGTATCAATCAGAGTCGGCGTGTTTTCCTGTCCCAATAAATCCACCAGAAACGGCACAGCACGGGGATCATCCAGCCTTGCCAGCGCCAAAATTGCTGCCTGTCGTTCTTCTAGGGCGGTGGCGGAGGTAGAACTCAACTGCTTGACCAGTGCCAGAAAGACTTCGTTATTCTGTTGATTAACTTCTCGCCAATTTGCCTGACGTTGAATATATACCTGAGTCCCGACAAACGTTCCCAAAACCGATGCCATTCCCGCAAACGAGAGAATTAGCAAAGTTGCGCCAGGATGACGGCGCATCCACCCCCACAGATGAGGGACTTGTCGAGATGAGGATTGGGAGGTGAGGACGATGGTGGTGACGGAGGGATGATGAGACTGATTATTGGTGGATGTTTCGCTCTGTTGACGCCAGCCGTTGTCAAATTCTAGGGTAACGGAGTGATCCCGATCGGTCTGCCAGCCGTTGAATGAGCCGGATACAAACTTCTGAGACGCATTCACCACATAAGTCCCTGCCATGCGATCGTGGAAGGCACGGCGTCGGGAGTGAATCCAGCCACTGCCATGTTCGATGAGTAGCATGACTCCCGCCAATCCTAATAAGATGCCAAAGTCGGGAAATGCGCCCGTATACCGCCACAGCAAATAGGCTGTACCCAGGGGGAGTCCCCAGCGCCCGACTGCCTCACGCCAAACTGCCCGAATTAATCCCGGTGGTGTTCCCATTGGTGTCACCACCCGCAGCTTTAACCACTGTTTGGGCGTGGTTTGCCCCGTTTTCCCCAATTGATAAAGTTGCCAACTGACTACCACGACAGGCATAACAATTGCCCCACACCAGAACAAATTCGTCAGGGGGGCAACCTGGCGATTTAATCGCGCTCGTGGATATGCCAGGGTTTTCGCGATCGCCTCTTCCGTTGCTGCGACGACAGGGTTGATCGGAACGGGTTCAGCGGGGGAATGGTCTTTGGCATATTCGCCGATACTGTACGGAATAACCGCACTTGCCGTCACTAACGACACTTCCAGAACCACGGCTGCCAACCGCCGGGTCATTATCGGTAATGTCCGGTTTAGTCGCAGTGAAAATGATCGACTAACCGCTTGATTATGGACTTGTTTTATGGTAGGGCTAGTCATGTTCAATTCTCACGCGACGCGGATAAAGGGTGGGCAACTATTGGGGAGACTTAGGGGTAATGAAAAATTTATACACTACATAGAGGATTATTCCCAATAGGGCGAGGCTAATTAACGAGGTAATCAGTTGGAAAACAGTCTTCAAGAGGGATAGACCCAAGCTGCCGCCGACAATCACCACAATAGCTTTACCAACGGTAGGCAGGCTGTTAAACCAAGCACTGATTTGATTGAACCGTTTCTTCACCGGATAGGTGTTATAGAAGGGCGGTTGAAAGGGATTGCCCACGGGCGTAGATTGGTCGTCGTCTCGATTCGGTTCCATCTGCCAAGAGAATTAGGGTGTAGAAATCAGGTTATATGTTTTGATTTTATCGGTTTGAGCAAGGTTTCGGGCAATTCTTAGGGGTTATAGCGCTACGCGCTAGGCTTTCTTGCAATAGGCAACACCTCGGCTTCGCTCGGTGTGTCATGGGCAATAGTGAAGAAAAACGCTTACCTGACAAGGGACTTGAGGGTACTACTGGGTGTCGGGTTTCGGGTTTCGGGTGTCGGGTGTCGGGTGTCGGGTGTCGGGTGTCGGGTGTCGGGTGTGGGAAGCTGGGGGAGCTGGGGGAGCTGGGGAAGCTGGGGGAGCAGAGGGAGATAGGGGAGATAGGGAAGGTTAACTCAAAACTCTACCTTACCTATTGCCCATTGCCCATTGCCTATTGCCCATTCCCGATTGCTCATTGCTCATTGCCCATTGCCCATTGCCCATTGCCTATTGCCCATTCCCGATTGCCCATTGCCCATTGCTTATTCCCTATTCCCTATTCCCTATTCCCTATTCCCTGTTCCCTGTTCCCTGTTCCCTATTCCCTGACAAATGACGAGTGACAAATAACAAACAGGAACAGAGTCAGTTTCGGCGGGTCTATTAATGTACGACGATGAGTTGCAGAAAGACTCAAACATATAGTGGAGCTAAAAGAATGAAACGACTGAAACAGTGGATGATTGTGCCAACCACCTTAGCGATGCTGCTAGCGAACGCAGGTTTGCTCCATAGTCAGACGGTACAACGGTTAGCGCCAGGATTTAATGCCCTGGAACTCCAAGGCACTTCCGCTCAAGGGAACAATTGCCAAGTGGGTAATATACAACCGCAGTATACAATCACATTGGAACAAGACTTCGGTTCGTTGAACTTCAGCCTCCAAAGCGCTGGTCAATCGGCTTTGATCATTGAACCATTGAATTCAACAGGCGAACCCGTGGCAAGTGGTAGACAATGTGTGTTAGCCGCTGCGCCAGGGCAAACCGTTGAAGCACCCGGATATTGGGAAGAAGGCACTTACAACATCTATATCGTCGATCGCGCTGGAGGGCAACGTTATACCCTCTCCATTAGTCAGTAGGTGGGACAAATGAAAGTTAACGGCTCTGAATCATACTCGCTTCCCGAAAAGAAGCAAGCTCCGTCTTATGTTAGGGTTTGAGGGGCTTTACAGAAATTAATATCGTTGAGTGTATTTCCACTAACCTACTGAGTCGCCATGGCTTGAACCCGCTAAGCCTTATATCTGACAATGGACTTAATCCTCAAGCTGCTTCGCTGAAACCTCTACAGCGTCTACATCAATCGTACCCGGCGGCGTCAAGCGGTTAAACTGACCCTGTTCGACTTTCAACAATTCGCCACAGTTGGGACAGCGGCATTCGGTACGATTAAACCCAGTAAACTCGTAGGCACAGACGGGACATTTATCCTCAACCAAGTTACGCTGCAACCACCAGCGAAAGCCAATCCAGCCAATGACTGGTGCGAGGATGACTAACCCAATCAGAATTAAAAATCCGTTGACCAGCCAGCCCAAGCCAACTGTTCCCAATAAGAGAAAGGTGGCTAATAGGGTGAGCCAACAGCCCACGCCTGATAGGTTAAACTGAGCAAGTTTAGGATCGTACTGGTTCACGGTAGTTGTTGGAAACTGACTATCTCCATCCTAGTTCACATCCGGTCTAACCTGAGAGAGGAAAAGCTACACCCTACCAACAACGGTTTAACTGCTGATCATTTCCGCTGATGCAGGTTTTCCTAAGCGAGGTTCAGTTCCAGCGAATAGGCGCTGAATATTGGCTCGATGGCGTAAGATCACGTATAGTCCCGCCACAATCCCAAAGATCTGGTAGGGTAACGGTTGGGCTAAGACAATCATCAGCACAGCTACTGCGATCGCCGCTGCCATCGAACCCAGAGAAACAATCCGCGAGATACTGACAACCCCAATAAAGATTACCAATACACTCAACGCCACCAACCAAGACATAGCGAATAAGACGCCTAACCCTGTAGCGGCTGATTTTCCTCCCGTAAAGTTAATCCAAATTGATTTACTGTGACCCAACATAGCCACCAACGCGACAGCAGCCACCAACCAAGGTTTCCAGGTATCCAGTATCACCGATGATCCCGTTAGGGCAAAGAAGCCATGCACCAACGCAACAGCGCCAACTCCTTTCGCCGCGTCAATCAGTAAAACCACTAACGCTGGACCTTTTCCCAGGTTTCTCAACACATTGGTCGCTCCCGTTGATCCTGATCCGATTTCCCGGATATCAATTCCTTTAACCAGACGTCCTGCCAAATATCCAGTTGGAATTGAGCCAAGTAAGTAAGCACTGATCAGCAGTAGCCCAATCCAACTCAACTCACGCATCATTGTTTTAAACCCTCCACAATTAAAAAGCTAGGGGAGATAATTAGACTTTATGGGAACATCTCCCCTAGCCGATTTTATATGGGAGCGTGTGACACAGGTAAGGGCATGGCAGGAAAATCGTAACATTCATTACCTATATCTCCCCAGCTTCCCCTGTTCCCTGTTCCCTGTTCCCTGTTCCCTGTTCCCTGTTCCCTGTTCCCTGTTCCCTATTCCCCCATCCCAACCCTCAACTTTAATGTTGTCCGACTATGTTATTAGTAATTACTCAGTTGCTGAGGATCGGGAGCAAAGGCTAACCAGAGAGGAAATTGCAGAATTGAAAGACTAATCTGGTCTTCTGTTTCATCCACAATAATTAAAGGAAGTTGCTTCTGGGTCATTAAGCGATCGGCTTTTTGCACCAAGGCTGATGTTTCCTCAAACAAGACTACCCCCCGTTCTGGACCAAAATCACTGCGGGAAATGCCCAGACAATCCTGCAATCCTCTGCGCCACTCTCCTAGCCGTTCAGGGGTATTGGCAAGAACCAAAGTTCGTAGTCTATCACCGTAAAGCGTCCGCAGCACAGACATCACGGCAGAGGCGACCAAAATATTTTGTAAGCGGCTACCGATAGTGCGAATCGCCCCACGCCCCCCTTGACTAAAAAACCAATTGGACACTCGCTCGGCATGAATTGGCTCAAAGGTGCGACGCAATTGCCAAGGCGGACCATAATAATCTGGCATTTTGCGGTATTGGTCAATGATGTCCCGAATTTGCCGGATCTGATCTTGAAACGCCTGTTCTGCAAATTTGGGTGTAGGCGAAGAGGCGGGTAGCTGAGATTCATCCATCCTCGGTGGGGGTGATTCTGCCATCGGTTCGGCTAATTCTAACTGTTCGGCTGCCACAACTAAGTCTTGTAAACTGCCCACCAAATAGTCTTTAAAACCCTGCACCCGAATTGCCAATTCTTGAGACACCCCAGCAAATGTGGTTCGCATTTCCGTGCGAATGCGTTCTCGGCGACGTTCCAGTTGCTCGACAGAAATTAAAAGGGCTTGCTTGCGCTGCTCTAATTCACTTAACCCCTCTTGGAGCATTTGTTGGATAGTCGTTTGGGTTTTGCTCAATTGGTCAGATAAAATCTGATTTTGGCTGGCTTGTAGCTGGGCAATTTTTTGCCTCAACTGTTGTTCTTGCACCTCAAGGTCAGCGATCGTTTGAGTTAAATTCGCGACGGTTTCCTGTTGGTTTCTTGATGGTGTCATCTGACTATCATCTGGCGCAGGTAAGTCTAAAGTCTTTGACCTGTCAGCTAGAGGTTGTGTCACGTCAGATTCATCCGATGAATCAGTTGACGGCTCAGAGCTTTCTGTTTCTGGTTTTGGCTCTAGAGAATTTTCATCAAATTCCTCAAGGATTGGTTGTTGTTCTGGATTGGATTCCTGGGTTTGTGGTTCGTCTGAATTCATCGAATAATTAATATCTAATAAGGATTGACACTCCCGACCCTTAAACGGTGGGATTATTCTCTCAATGAGTTACCCGGTAAGAGATCCTTCGATACAAGGTGTTCTCCAGCCTAAGGGTTAATTTTAAACTCGACTCAAATCTGGGGACAGCGCTCCTCTAAGCAACGTTTAAGCTGCTTGGGATCGAATAAAATTGGCAAGAAGTGGATGCTATTAACTTCCTTAAAATAGAAAAGGATTGGAAACGATGACCAGTAAATTCGCCAATTTGACCAGTCTTTGTAAGGAAAACGGCGAATTAGAGTCTGGGAACGATAGACATCCAATGCCGTTTGAGTAAATTGCAGACGGATGGTTACCGCTTGAATCATTAAAAATAACCCGAAAAGAGCAATGAGTAAACCGACCCAAATTTGGAACAGCACAATCGGTATACTCGCCAGAACCAATACCAAAGGAATCGCGTAGCTAGGGGCAAGTTCGATGGTTTGGGTTGATGAAGATGAAGAAGTAGCAGAGGTCACTTGACTAAATTTCCGTTGTTGATCAACACAATCGATCTATTCTAATATACTCCTAACTACAGAACCGCACTGCCTGTGCCTTGGAACATCAGCCAGGACAAAAAAAAGTTAGCGATGAAAATGGTGAGTAAAGCCGTGACGACTGCCGTTGTCGTGGATTGACCAACTCCTTTGGCTCCACCACTAGTGGTTAATCCCCAGCTACAGCCAATGACGGCTATCAGCATCCCAAACACAGCGGCTTTAATCATCGCCGTAAACAAATCCCAGATTCCCAGGAAATTCCGGGCGGAATCCAGAAAGACAGATTGAGGAATATTGTAAAGATTAACAGCAATCAATACGCCGCCCGTCATGCCGAGAATAATTGAGAGAATTGTCAATAACGGCAGCATTAGAATGCAGGCAATGACACGAGGGATGACCAAATAATCAATGGGATCAGTTTTGAGCATATAAAGTGCGTCAATTTGTTCAGTCACGCGCATTGTGCCAATCTCAGCTGCAAACGCTGAACCCACTCGTCCAGCAATCACCACAGCCGTTAACACAGGCGCAAGTTCCCGGCTCAATGCCAGTGCCAAAACCCCTCCAATGGCTGTAGTTGCCCCAAAGTTAATAAATTCTCGCGTTACCTGAATTGTAAACACGGCACCGATAAAAGTAGCCGTGATCATGGCAATGGTGAGTGAATCCGGACCAACAACTGCCATTTGCTCCAGGGTATTGCGTCGGTAGATTTTGCCACCGAGAAGATGAACGATGACTTGACCGCCTAATAAAATGGCAGCTAGCAAGCGCTGGAGCCACAATCCTAAGCTAGAGGAAGAGGTTTCATTCATGCGTCATTTGTCATTTGTCACTGTTCACTGTTCACTGTCCAAGAACTATCTGCCCTCATTGGATTCCACGCGGAAACGTTCTACAGAATTGAGTAGGTCTCGTGCCACACCAACCAAGTTTTGCAAAGCACTAGACACCCGTTGGGCTTCCTGAGACGTTTCTTGGGCAGTTAACTCGACCGATTGCATGACTTGGGCAACAGCACGGGAGGTTTCGGTTTGTTCAACCGTATCGGCTTTAATTGCCCGCACCAGCGCATCAATGCGATTGGACACTTGAATAATATCTTCCAGTGCTTGTTTGGCTTGCTCTGCCCGTTTCGTCCCATCAATAACCTGCTGGGTGCCTTCTTCCATCGCCGTCATCACCGACCCAGTTTCGCTTTGAATCTGCATGACGATTTGCTCAATTTCTTTGAGTGCCTTGGCTGAACGGTCTGCCAGTTGTCGCACTTCATCCGCAAC
Source organism: Coleofasciculus sp. C1-SOL-03 (assembly GCF_040220555.1). Classification (NCBI taxonomy): domain Bacteria; kingdom Bacillati; phylum Cyanobacteriota; class Cyanophyceae; order Coleofasciculales; family Coleofasciculaceae; genus Coleofasciculus; species Coleofasciculus sp. C1-SOL-03. Next base: position 66,409 of record NZ_JAVJUO010000077.1, on the reverse strand, counting down.
GACGGCAAACCCTCGACCTGCCTCTCCGGCTCGGGCTGCCTCGATGCTGGCATTGAGCGCCAATAAGTTAGTCCGGGAGGCAATCTGAGAAATCACCGCGACGATCTTAGAAATTTCCTGGGAAGATTCGGCAAGGCGCTTGACTTTTCGCGTTGTTTCTGCCACAGTTTCCCGGATTTGTAAGATACCTGCCACCGTATGTTCTACCGCGTGACCGCCTCTATGGGCAACATCCGCCGCCGTGTGGGCGACTTCCTCGGCTTCCCGGGCAGCTTCAGCGACTCGCTGAATGGAGTCGGTCATCACCTGAACGGAGTTGAGAGTAACCGCCAGTTCCTCGGCTTGGCGCAGGGCGTCATTGGATAAACTGCCAGCGAATGCCGCACTTTCAGTCGAACCCTTGGTCACTTTACGGGCGGCATCTTTTACCTGTTGGACGATTTCCCGTAGATTTTGAATGGTGAGATTAAAGGAGTCCGCGACTGCCCCCAAAACATCGGCTGTTACTTCAGCTTGTACCGTCAGATCCCCGCGTGCTGCTCCTTCCACATCATCGAGCAATCGAATTACCTGGCGTTGCAGGTCTTCTTTGGCTTGCTCTTGTTCTTCGGCTTTGCGGGTGGCTTCGCTGGTGGTGGTCAGGATCACTCGTGCCATCTGATTGAAACCTGACGCTAGTTGACCCAGTTCTCCTTCGGAGTAGATGGGGACACTAACATTCAGATTCCCCTGAGCAACGGCGTCAAACTGGTTTTGTAAATCTGCTGTGACTTGTTGAATCTGGCGAGTAGTGATCCGACTCAGAAACAGGGTAATGCCAAAACTAGCCGCAAATGCTGCACCACTGGCTAAGGCATGGGCGAATTTAAGATTCGCGATCGCAGGTTGAGCTTGTTGCTCGGATACCGTGTCTCGAGCCGTAATACTTTGTGCCGAAAAACTGACTAAGGCAACGACGAAAGCGGAGGCAATCCCAGCCGCAAACGACATAATCCATTGTTTATGATTCAGGGAAGCATTTTCAAAGGGAGCCAGCCACCCTTGCTCAACGTTAACGATCGCTTCATGTCCCCCTTCTTTAGCTTGACTAAAAACTGGGACCTGTTCAGTGGAGCTACCAATACTGAAAATTTCTTCATCACTATCAATTGAGCGAGACCCCTGAGCCGATTGCTGATGAGCATCTCGGACGGCATCGCCATTTTCGCTAACTCCCTCACTTTCGCCACTTGCTGGTATGACTCCGCTGTTACTTAAAACATCAAAATCTGATTCACTCGCACCGGGTTGAGATAATTCATCCTGATCGTCTATGGCGAAATCGGGAAGAGAGCCTAAATCATCTTCAAATACATCAAAAGCGTCTAAAAAGCCATCTTGAGCATTTTCTTCGGAAAAGCTTTCGGCATCAGTGTCCGCTATGTCATCCATAGTGAACGAGTCATCGCCGAAGGCATCATCAAAGCTCTCAAAGTCGAAGTGATCGGGAGCGTTAAATCCATTTTGATCGAAGTCTGATTCATCCTGAGTGTAGTCCTGGCTTTCAAATGCCTCAATCGCCTCATCCGTCTCCTCACCCGAATAGTCAAACTCATCAGTATCTGCTGGCAACGTTCCCGCCAACTCCCCTGAATCCATCAGTAGGGTTTCATCTTCATAAACGGGGTGGTCTGTCTGATATGACTCGTCAATCGATTCATCATGCCAATCCTCCATTTCCTGATCAACTTCTGATAAGTCTTCATCGAAATGGGATTCTGACTCATAAGGTGATGAAGTCTGTTCCCTAGCCTCTTCAAATTCAGAGACGCTACCAGGAGGCATGACAAATGTTTCTGCCGTATCATCCTCAGATGCCTCGGGTGCAAAGTCCTCAAATTGATCCTGATAATCTGCCTCGGTAAAGGAAGTGTCATTTAGATCAAAATCACTCGCTGCTTCCTCAAAGTTCTCTTCATAGTCTGTCTCAGCAAAGGGAGTATCGTTTAAATCAAAATCACTCGCTGCTTCCTCAAAATTCTCCCCATAATCGGTCTCAGCGAAGGGGTTATCATTTAGATCAAAATCACTCGCTGCCTCCTCATAATCTTGATAATCTACCTCAGCAAAAGGATTGTCATTTAAATCAAAATCACTCGATGACTCATAAGCATTTTCCAAATCAGCACTATCTTCGTCTAAACCGGACAAGGCAAATGGATTAGATTCATCCGCAGCACTTGCCTCGTCCGTCGTCTCTGATTCAATAGCTGAACTGTCTTGGGATTCGGCAAAGGGCGAAGATGAGGTTGAATCAAAATCATCCCCTAGTCCCGCTTCATCTAAATCTAAAGCCCCTAAATCGAAATCCTCAGACTCATCAATTTCTTCCGAGTCTTGCCAGGTTTGTAATGTGGGTATCTCATTCAAATCATCGGTTTCATCAATATCGTGAAAGCTGTTATCGAAGTCCTCTGTGGATGAGGATGAATCAACAGCCACAGAATCCGGTTCACTGGACAGCCCATTCGCATCTTCTAGACCTTTATGGGCATATTCGATAAAATCAGGTTCAGACGTTAAATTAAGAACTTGTTCATACTGTTCCCGTGCTTGATCGTACTGCTGTAGGCCATAACAACAGATATGACCCTTAAGCAACAAAGCACTTGGATCATCGGGAAACTCTTCAATCAACCGATTAATAATATCGGCAGCTTCTTCGTATTTACCTTGTGCGTAAGCCGTTTGTGCTTGTGTATATTCTTGAACGTAATCCGTACTTGATGCCATTGACCTCCTCCCTTTGCTCACCAGGAAAAAGGAACAAGCAAAAGGTTGCTCTCTTTTTCCTGACTTTTACTGTTCATTCATGCTGCCCACCGTGCTGCTCGTAGAATTGCCACCTGATCGAGAAGTCGTAAGAATTGATTGGATTCTGGATCTAATAACCATTCTCCTTTTAAAAAAGGTGCCATCGTATCCGGAACATTCATTGCCATTTGCAATTGCTCCACATCTAACCAATCCATATCCACAATTCGCTCCACCGCTAAACCGAGCATTGTATCTTGGTCTTCGATGGCAATGACGGGAATTTCTGAGCGGTCTGTATTGACGGGTATCGCATCTCCCAGAAATTGACCTAGGTCACCCACCCAAATAACCCGACCTCGCATGTTGATCGTCCCTAATAATAAGGGAGAAGCATTAGGGATCGGGGTAATCTGATTGGGAGAGGGTTCAAGCACTTCTTTGATCCCAGTTGCAGGTAAAGCAAATTCAATACCAGACGGGACGTAAAATCGCAAGTGTAATTCACCCTCAGGACTTTCGAGTTCTTGCAATTCTGGGGCTTGATCTTGACCAGTATCTGTTAAAAAATCCGGATTTCCAACCATTCGCAGCTAGCGTCTTAACTATATTTATGACCTGAGTAGCTGTTTGACTGTGCCAATCAACTCGGTGGGCTGAAAGGGCTTAGCGATGTAGGCATCTGCCCCTTGCTTCATGCCCCAATATCGGTCAAATTCTTCGCCTTTTGAAGAACACATGACCACGGGTACATCTTGGGTTTTGGGATCAGCCTTTAAACGACGACAGACCTCGTAGCCATTCATCCGAGGCATAACAATATCCAATACCACTACATCAGGACAAGACTGCAGAATATGTTCTAAGGCTTCCACTCCATCACTTGCCACAGAGACCTTCAACCCACTGCCTTTGAGGAGGTCTGAGATCATCTGTCGTTGTGCCAAACTGTCTTCTACAACCAAAACTGTACTCATAACCCCCTACCTGACTTGCCAATAAGCGCACGAATTTTGAACGTGAACTGAGTTATACCCTTGAGCTATACCTTTAAACATAGATAGAGTAATGATTAATGTATCCTTTATGGTAGCTTCATCCTGAACGGCTCCCCCCTCTATTGTGACAGGCTGAACTGCTAAATGGAGCAGGGTGTCTCGCTGTATGAGTCTATGAGGTGATTGTAGCGGAAGAATTACCGTTGTGCGTGTTGTATCAGGTTCGCTGTGGTTAAGCTGATGCTGATTTAGTAATATCAGTTGCCTTGACCTCCTCCTCTGGCGTTTGACGGGAACTGTCGAAACTCATTTTTTCTGGATCTCCCGGACCGACGTATTTCTCCAACAACATCAACAGCTCACTGGCTCCAAATGGTTTAGTCAAATAGTCCGTTGAGCCTACCATGCGAGCTCTCACACGGTCAATAAAGCCATCTTTGCCCGTCAGCATGATGATTGGAGTTTGTCGAAATGTCGTCGATTGTCGTAACATGCCACACAGTTCATATCCATCGAGTTGGGGCATCACTACGTCACAGAGAATCAGAGCGGGTTTGATTTGGAAGAGTAAGCTGAGAGCTTTAAGGGGATTTTGAATTGCTGTGACTTCATATCCTTGGGCTTGCAGCATATACTCGACGGTTTTGCCCACTGCTTTGTCATCATCAATACAAACCACAGATGGGGCATGATCTGAACGGGTGGATTCCCAAGGTTGTCGAACAGCTAGGGTTTCTTGCGGTGCTGAAGTCAGCACTTGAATCCAACCCCGTTGGATATAGGGATAAATGGCTCGGGTGACCGTCAGGATATCCCGATTGAGATAGCGAGCCATTTGGCGCAGAGAATTCTTGCCATTTGCCCACCGCTGTAGGGTTCTAAATGCATTCTCGGGTAGGGCTGCCTTTAATTTAGTTTCATCCGTAATCAGTGGGCATTGATTGGGGGATTGGATATGGGGATGAAATTGCTTCCACTCCTGGACTTGCTTCATAATCTTGGTCACTAGGGGGGCAATTTCTAAGGTGGTGAGTTGGGGGGCTAAGGCTGGACCGACCTCGAAGACAAAGTACCCATTGTGGAGGCTCAGCAGGTCAAAGAGGGTTTCATGTACCATATTTTGGAGAATGTTGCGCCCTTGAGCCGGAGTGATAATGTGGTTTTCTAGTAACGCCCAAAGATAGCCGTATTCGGGAGCATTGGTCGAAGCAATCGAGGGTTCTTCGATGTCATCTAAAGCCGCTTCAGCTCGATAGCGACGCAGGTAATCCCGCAGTCGTGACAAACTGTGATCACTGTTTGCCGCGTAAGCAATTTGTCCATTGAGAAAGAAAACAAACCAAAACGGTCCAGGGCGACGGGGTGAGGTCTCTAAGTGGGAGCGTCCCGGTGTAAATTTATAAGCAACATCACTACCGGGGCTATTGGCGTGGACGCTTTGCGCCTCAACTAAAAGTTCTCCTGTGCGCTGACCCAATTCGATCAGTTGCAGGATACTGCGGATATCAATTTCATTTAACGTTCCCTGCATTTTAAGGAAAATGTACTCCTAAAACCTTGCGTTCAATGCTGAGGCGAAGCATGGTCTGTTGGATTACCAAGTTGCCTGCCATCTTAACCTCAACCCCAACTTGATGCTGTACCACCACCACTGACTGACCATGTTAAGATATCATCGAAAATTAGAGTTGGTAAGAGGGCGAATGGAAACCCCTGTCATTTATGTATGGGGAGGGATTCGCCCTCTTACATAAATAGCAGACGGATGTATTTCAACAGAGCAATTTAGACTTCAAATTAACGTTGCTCAATCGATCCATTGAAAATTATCGTGTTTTCCTTGAACAAGAGTCCATCAAAACCTCCATGTCTTCAGTATAATTTAGGATTCGACTTACTGTAACACCTCCGGCTCAGGCTGATTGGACGGCAGTCTGGCGATCGCTCGTCTCGATCAACTAGCTGAGTGGGCTAAGATACAGGGACAAGACAATGGCTTGAAGCTCAAATTTTATAGCCAATGGAGTAGGATCGAGGAAAAAGCTGGTATCTGTGCCAGCCCAGGACTTATAATTTCTCATAGAAATTTATCACTAATTGTAATATATCCAACGTCATACATCGAGAATGGCCTCGTTAAATAAACATGAAGAGAGGATCAAGTTGGACAGATGTAGCATTCCTCCATCCGTCAGGACTATCCAGGGGTAGCTTAGAGGCAGGATGATAGTCCCAGACACAGCTACCTCTGCCGCTTCCCAAAAGCTAGCATTGTAGACAAAGCTGCTCGGTCTATAAATTCAGAGTTAGCTCTCTGGAAAATCAGGAGCAGTGTGACCAGCAACCCAATCAACTAAGATTTTAGTTCAGGTTGGCTTAGTCAAAAATTGGGCACAAGACAAGTAAAGAGGACGATCAGTGTGCTGTATCTAGCAGAAGTCAAAAAGCAGAAAACTGGCCCTTTTGGCGGCAGTAAGACCGAACTCAAACTGCTGGCTTGTCAGCGGAATGATCAGAGTTGGAGCGCTGTCCCAGGTGAGGAAATCATCCCAGGAGACGAAGCCGGTGGCATGAGCGATGGGGCTTTGGCAATTGTCAATGTCAGTAACAATCGGATTCAAGGGGACGTTGAGCCAGCCGGGACGAGACTGGCAAGTATCTTACAAAACTTTTCGCGTCTGTTGGACAAGGCGAAAAGCCAAGAAGAAGAAATTGAACAGTGGAAGCAGTCCTTGACCTATCAAAGTCAAGAACTCAACCGCCGCGAGATGGAAATGGAAGCGCGGCTAGAACAGATGCAAGCGATGGAGGAAGAGGCTGAACAAATTGATCAGCAGCGTCAAGACCTGGAAAGTACGAAAGAGGAAACTGAACGCCTCAGAGAAGAGTTTGATCGCAAACAACAGGAACTAGAAGGCGCTTGGGAACATCTGCGTGGTGAACAGCGGCGTTGGGATGAGCAAAAAGAACAGCTGCAACAAACCTCGGGTTTAAGTGAGGACGATGTCGCGGCGATGCAGGAGTTGCTCGATCGCCTCTCGACGGCTGTCGCTCCCACAGATACGGTGCGGGAACAGTTGAATCAGGCGTATGAAATCATTGACCAACAGCAGTCAGAACTGGATAGTGACTGGCAAAAACTAGACAATCATCGCCAACAAGCAGAGCAACGGCAAAGCGAAATTGACGAACAAGCGGAGGAGATTCACCAGCGTCAGCAAGAGTTAGAGCAGGTGACAACCTCCTTTGAAGAAGCACAAGCGGAATTGAAGGTGCAGCGGAATGCCTTGGAGATGAAGCAGGAATCCGTACATCTACTCAGCCTGCAACTTCAAACTCACCAAGAGTTACATCAAGAACTAGCTCGTTTAGCGACCAGTTCAGCCGATGTCAAAATTAGTCAAGAGGTTGACATTCAAGCGCTGGAAAATATGCCCCTGGGTGAACTCCAGGAAATTGTGCAAAATTTACAGCAAGATTTGGAGAGAGTGGTGCGCTTTGTCAACGACCAGGAAGAGGAACTCACATTCCAGCGCCAAGCGGTTGAAGAACTGCAAGACAAAATTAATAATGCGAGTGAGTACGATCGCATTAGTTTGGAAAGTGAGCTAGCTGACGAGCAAGACCGCTACCAAATGTTGGATGAAACCCTCGTCGGTCAACGCCGCAACCTGCGGGAGAGGGAAGAGATTTTCAATCAGCATAATCGAGTCTTACGCCGTCGCCAGGGAATTAGTGAAGGGAGTAGCGCCGATACCCATAAAATTGACCTCGGTCCGGTCTTAAACCAGCTTGAGGAACAGCGGCAACAGCAAGAAGGCGAACTGGAAAAACTGGAAAACCAAGTTGAGCAAATGCACCAAAGCATTAGCCAAGCCGAGGAAATGCTGACTGAGCAAGAAAGTGAGCAAGAAGCCAAACGCTCTGAGTTACAAAACTTGGAAGAAAACTGGCACTCGATGAAAATGGAAGTCGCTGAACTGTGGAGTCAAGTGAATCTGTATCAAGAACTCTTAGCGCCCAAGCAAGAGGCTCTGAATCAAATTCGCCAGATCCTTGACGCGATCGCAGAAGCCCTGAATCAAATTCAGGAAGTAGGCGACTATCAACTCCAGGCAATTTCCGAGATGCGGCAGACGGTTGATGGTATGGTTGAATCACCTGAACTGGCGGCTTCTTAGAGCTGAGGGTGTAGGGGGTAGGGTGTGGGGTGTGGGGTGTGGGGTGTGGGGAAAGCGTGACTGCTTAGTCCCCTTGACTATTTCGCCAAATAATCCAGTCCCCTTCAACTTGAGCGCTGGCTCCTCCGGGAAAGGATGAGGTGCGAGAGCGATTGGGTGCGTGAATTAAAGCGGTAATCGCTTCAATTTGCTCAAAATTGGCAGCCGTTGGTTGGACGATCGCTAAAAACTGCCGAATCGCACGACGTTGTAGGGCGAGATCAGCTTGTCGCAAGACTACGCGATTGATTTTGAGTGCCGTATCGGGTTCATGTTCACTCGTAGAACCCATGGCTTGTTCTCGGAGCGATCGCGCCGCTGTCTCTAAATATTCCACATCAGCCCGTAACAGTTCTGCTGTATGACCGAGAGCGGTTTCCACCCTCGGATTAAAGTGAGTTTTGAGATAGGGTAGTACCTCTTGACGAATGCGATTGCGAGCATAGCGGAGATCTTGATTATAGGCATCCAGCCAAACCGGGAGGTGTTGTTGCTCCACAAACTCCCCCGTTTCTCCACGGCTGACATCCAGCAACGGGCGCACAAGCTGTACCCCATCGACCAGAGGACGTTGCCAAGTCAGGGATTGGAGACCATCCACTCCTGTACCTCGAATTAGATTATACAAAACCGTTTCCGCGCGATCGCTCTGGGTGTGAGCGGTGACTACATATTGAAATTGATAGGTTTGAGCAATCTTCCCCAGTGCTTGATACCGCCATTGTCGCGCGGCTCCCTCACTCTGAGTCACATCCGTCGCGACTTCCAGATAAAAAGGAATCGCCCAACTCTGAGCCAGTTGTTGAATGTGATCCGCCAACCCTTGATCAGCGGGCCAACAGTGATCACAATGGGCGATCGCTAATTGCCATTTCCACTTTGGCTGCAAATCTAACAGCAGTTTCATTAAACAGAGGGAATCTTGTCCCCCCGATACCGCTACCAAAACAGGACGACTTGGCGCTAATAGCTGCCTTTGCCGTAGCGTCTGATGAAGACGGGCGTGAAGTAGCGTCCAATCTGAACGTTTAGACATTCTGATCACAGAAGGCTGCAAGGCAAGAAGCTGGTTACTGAATAGCAGCTACCTTGGCAGGTTAGAACATTCTTTACTGTTCCCTGTTCCCTGTTCCCTGTTCCCTATGGGGAGCAACTGATGTTCTTCGGTTTTCCACCAACCTACTGAACGTTACTGATTACTTTGCCAACCTTCTTGACTCATTTCTTGCCAAACATCATCGAGAAGGGAATCTGTCTCATTGTCCTCCTCTTCCTCTTCCTCTAAGGAGGAAAAATCACCTAAATCAAACTCATCTTCATCACTAGCAGAGGTTTCATTAAAATCGAGTTCCTCCTCACTTTCTGTGGAAATCGATCCCAAATCTAGCAACTCCTCGTCGTTGCTGGTGCTTTCCTCTTCCATCTCCAACTCTTCTTCGATGCTGCTGGAGAGTTCATCAAATTCATCATCAAAGCTCGCTGATGTCTCTTCCTCCTCAGCAATTTCATCGAAGTCATCACCAAAGCTGACAGGTGACTCTTCCTCCTCAGCAGGCATTTCATCGAAATCACTCTCAAAGCTGACAAGTGGTTCTTCCTCCTCAGCGGGAGACATTTCCTCAAAGTCGCTCTCAAAGCTGACGGATGGCTCTTCCTCCTCCTCAGTAGAGAGTTGATCGAAGTCGCTTTCAAAGCTAACAGGTGGCTCCTCTTCTTCTAGCCCCTCCATGGGAAAGCTTGTTTCCTCATCCATGAAGTCACCGAGGCTGTCTTGCTGTTGATCCTCAGCAGATAATTCATACTCATGATCCGCCTCATCTAGACTCATCGACGGCTGTTCTACATCAAAGTCCTCATCCATGCTGATTGAGGACTCTTCCTCAGCCAACTCATCCTCAGTCTCAGCGTCTCCACTGACGAGTGCTACTGGTGTCTCCTCCTCAGCCACCTGAGGACAAAATTCCAGATTGATTCTCACCTTGCCTTTTTGCCAGCCACCGGAACTAAATCGTAAGACTTCACAGGAGATACCCTCCTCACTAAACCAGGCATTTTTATCTTGAGTCCATTCACTCAATCCATGCTCAAGCTGCGTTTTGATCGCGTCCGCCAATTCGCTTACTCGAAAGGTACGATGCCCAATTAAGATTTGCGCTGATTCGTCAACGGATAAGACTTCACCACTAGCGAGTGGCTCAAACTGATTATCTACGCCCATTTTCCCCGATTAACGTTCTACTTTTGTGCTTAATCATGATGTACAAATTGGGTCATTCCCTGGATCACCTGGATCACTAGGAGTAAGCGATTTGGTCGTCGCGTTGATCAGTCCTGGAAGTCCTAGAAGAACCAGCCGTAGGAATGCAATCCTTTACCCAATAGATTCACCCCAAGATAACAAATCCAGACTACAACAAATCCTGTTGCCGCTAAAATTGCCGGTCGGCGTCCTTGCCACCCTCGGGTAATGCGAGCATGAAGGTAAGCGGCAAAGACGAGCCAGGTAATTAATGCCCAGGTTTCTTTTGGGTCCCAACTCCAATAGGACCCCCATGCCTCATTTGCCCAAACTGCACCAGCAATAATGCCAATTGTCAGCAATGGAAATCCTAGCCCGATAATTCGATAGCTAATATTATCTAATGTATCCGCTAAGTTGAGGCGTTGGGGAGAAAGGGTGGGAACGCTAGCCAACTCAGGTGCTGAGGATGGGGTAGAGGAGACAGGATTCAGAACGGCTGTACTTGTCGAACCTGACCTGTCTTGCCAACTCATTGCCATTGCCCCACTATCGCCTCCCTGGGGCTGAAGGTTATCCTGATTCCGTTTAAGTTGATAGGATGCCGTCCCCGTGGAGTCTTGTTTACGGCGGAAGCCACCTGTACCCACGGAACTCCCACGCAGTTCAACATTTTGACCGCGAGTCACGACTAAAAAGGCGATCGCTAATAGTGATCCCACCATTAATGTGGCGTAACTGAGCATCATCACGCTGACGTGCATCATCAACCAGTTGGATTTCAGCGCTGGAACTAACGGTTCCGCCTTTTGCATATCAGATGGTAGTGACAGGGCGGCAAAGGCGGTAATTCCCATGGCGACAGGGGAGGTAACCACGCCCACCCAACGACTCGCGCTCATTTTCTCGGCTACCAGATGCATCGCGGTGATGCCCCAGGCTAAGAAAAATAGGGATTCATAGAGATTGCTTAGGGGAAAATACCCAGCACTCAGCCAACGGGCACCGAGTAAGGCTGCAATACACAGGTTAGCGATGATCATACCCGTTCCGCCCAAGGTGGGCAGATAGGGAATGGTCTTAAAGGCTGCACCAACCCAATACAGCAGCATGGTAACTAGGAGAACTGCAAATGAAATATTATCTAAGCTGTTTTGGAGTGAAACTAGATCCATAAATGCGCTTCTCGACTTAATCGTTTCGACATGAATTGCCGCGTTTCTATTATCCTATCGGGATTGCTGCCCTTAACGAGAGGCAAAAAAGATAATGATAACGATTTTTTGGATTATTAGTCATTGGTTCTTTGTCCTTCGTCATTGGTCCTTCGTCATTTAGTCGGGGCGGGTGTAGTGGCGTGGCACACCTTAATTGGTGGATTAGAATTGTAGGGGCGCAAGGCTTGCGCCCGGTTTAACCGTCAAATCTATCCCACAATTTGAGCTGTGTCAGTCCGCCATCGTGCGTTCCCGTTCGCGCAGCGTTCCCGTTCGCGAAGCGTTCCCGAAGGGTAGGGTAGGGTAGCGTAACGCACCATTTCCAACGATAGTCGTGAAACCCGCCCCTACGCAATTTTCCCATCTCCCCCATCTCCCCCATCTCCCCCAAATCAAGGAGAGGGTATCGGAGAAGAAGGAACTGGAACTGGATTGGACGGTAGCATTGTTTCTAGCTTGACAAATAGGTCAAAACGTGTATTTCGCTGATCTTCCCCGGCTGTCGTTAAACCGATCGCCCGGATTGCCTGCATCATCTCATCCAGTTGAGAGGGGAGTTGAGGCAGATTTAAATTATCTCGATTTAAGAGACGCTCCACCTCAATGTAAACTTGACCATTGTGGGGGCGGGGTTGTGTCGGGACAATTTGCTGAAACAAGGGCGTTTGAGTCAAGGGGGCTTGGGGTTGAGGGACAATGGCATTAGCAATGGGTGCGCCGAAGGTGAGAAAGGCGATATTTCCTTCTAACCAGCCGTGGGTGGCGGTAATGCCTCCTAGGGGGGATGTCCACCGCACGACGGGTTGACTGTTGAGTTGGGTTTTTTCCACTGTTAACTGATAACGAGTTTCCATCACTTGATCAAGCTGCTGGAAGGCTTGTTCTGTCGCCGCGCGATCGCTCGATAGAATCATTACAGTTATACCTGCGCCTAGCATGGGCGGCGGCTGGTTTTCTGGGGGTGTGAGCAACTCCTCCGTCGCGGGAATCAGGGCGATTACCCATTCTCCTGCCATCCAGGGTAATAAATCCTCCTGTACATCTACACCCAGGGTTGTCTGTATCCCGGCACTCAGATTCGCTGGGGGAATGGGGATCAGGGGATTAGCGGAGGCGTTTTGGGCGTAACTCTGCCACAATTGAGCAAAATTACTACCACTCACCATGAAGCGGGTATTGGCAGGGAGGCGTCTGGGTAAACGGCTACTGGTATTTTCAATTGGATCAGCGTTTTGGCTATTCGGTTTCAGCCAAGACATCCCCCGAAACCGTATCCCATCCGACTCCAAGGAAATACTCGTCACCAACCCTTGCAGGGGTTGCCTTTCGGCTAACTGTTCCGGTGAGAGCGATCGCGCCGAGTTGGCGGCGGCGGTGGCGGTGAACGTGGGTAGGTTTAAGTACACTTGAGCAAACGCCTGGGTGGTGTCAATTGTCGCTAAAGCCTCAATATATCCGGGTGTAGATGCTACAGAGGTTATTCCTTTATAAGTATCAATCACCTCCTCCATAGTTTGGGGATTTGATGTCACCACGACAAACCGTTCCAAAACCGTAACTGAATAGTTTTGGCGATTCGGCTTTTGAGTTTCGCGAATCTGAACGCCGCGATAGGTTCTCTCGCCAAACTGAGTTACTTTTTGAGTTTTGGTTTTCGCTAAAATTTCTTTAGCGTGGGCAGGATTATCAATCGGTAAGATAATTAAATCGGGGAGTTTGATAAACGGTAGCGTAACCGGAAATGTTTGCTCGGATTCCGTTTCTGGAGCAGATGTACTATCTCCCTGATAGGCAATCATCACCGTTTCCCCTAACCACGGCTGGATATCATCCTCGTAATCGTAGCCATTCTCGGTTAGCAGGCTTTCCTCAAGCTGGGCGAGTTGTCTGACAAACGCCGCTAGAGTATTGGGTGTGCCATATCGCTGCAATTGCCGCCATTTGCCGCTCTCTGTAGACACTATTGCTGTAATTAGGGTGTCTTGAGGAACCAGTTTTGTCCCGGCTGGTGCTTTTGCTAACCAGAGATTATGTTGTACGAACAGAGAATAGGCGATGACACTTCCGCCCATCAGGATAACAATTAGGGCTAATGTTACCCGTAGAACCAGTTTATTTTTTTTCAGCATGAATAGTCGTTATTTGTCATTTGTCATTCGTCATTGGTAAAGAGATAAATATAAAAGCTTGGACTTTATGCAGCAAGCCCTAAATAAATTAATCGTATTAGTAGCGAGCAAGATGCTCGTACTACAATAATTGTGCTGGGATTGACAATAACCTTTAAATGACAAACAACTTAACTTTGGGAAAATACCAATAATTCGACTAAACTCATTCTGTCCTAAGAAATTCAAGCTTTTCCGACTATTGCACCCAATCCCCTGTCCCCCATGTTTCGCCAGTTCATTGGGGTCTATGGTTCCCTACTGCCTATGGGTGTCAACTTAAGCCGAATGTCAATGACTGGTATGCTGGTGGGCAATGTGGTGGGCAATGCCCACCCTACGGTATATCAAATATTTCGGCGATTCCCTAATGCAAATTTTCAGTGCAATTAAGCTTAAGTTGACACGAATGTTTAATACTCCGGTACGGACGGGTCAATTTCCCGACTCCAAGCGGTAATTCCGCCTTTGATATTAATCCCTTCAATGCCGGATTCTTTGAGAATGCCCAAGGCTTTAGCCGAACGTCCTCCCATTTTACAATGGGCAATTAAGCGATGACCATTGAGGAGTTGCTTAACTTTTTCGACACCTGAACCCTGTTCAATATCCGGTAATGGGACTAAAACAGCACCGGGAATTTTAGCAATCTCGTATTCATTGGGATTGCGGACATCAACGAGGACAAAATCCTTGGTGTCACTATCCAACAATTGCTTGAGTTCTTGAACAGTCATTTCTTGAATTGCCATTAACCGTTGCGCCTCCTGTTCTTTGGCTTGGGGAATACCACAGAATTGTTCGTAGTCTACTAATTTTTCGATAACCGGGCGTACTGGATTAGGTCGCAGTTTCAGTTCCCGGAATGTCATATCCAGGGCGTTGTACAGTAATAACCGTCCACTCAGCGTTGTTCCCTTACCGAGGATAATTTTAACGGTTTCCGTGGCTTGGATGAGTCCAATAATTCCAGGCAAAATACCTAAAACGCCACCTTCAGCACAGGAGGGAACCATTCCGGGGGGTGGGGGTTCGGGGAACAAGTCGCGGTAATTGGGTCCATCTTCGTAGTTAAAGACGCTGGCTTGTCCTTCAAACCGCAAGATGGAACCGTAGACATTAGGTTTACCCAGGATCACACAGGCGTCATTGACGAGGTAACGGGTGGGAAAGTTATCCGTTCCATCGACAACCACATCATAAGGTTTCACGATATCCAGCGCATTCTCTGATGTCAGCCGGGTTTCATAGAGATCAACCTGACAAGAGGGATTAATTTCTAGAATTCGGGTTTTTGCTGATTGAATTTTCGGTTTCCCTACCCAGGAGGTTCCGTGAATCACTTGACGTTGTAGGTTGGAACTATCAACGATATCGAAATCCACGATCCCGATACGTCCGATTCCGGCGGCGGCTAAGTACAGTAAGAGGGGTGAACCGAGTCCCCCGGTACCGATACAGAGAACACTGGCTGCTTTCAGGCGTTTTTGTCCCTCTAGTCCAACGTCTGGCAGAATTAGGTGTCGAGAATATCGTTCGTATTCTTCTTTGGTTAGCTGGATTTCTTCCAGATTGGGATTTAACATGGCAATTTGGTATGATTAGCGATCAGCGATTGGGGATTAGGGATTGGGGAATTATTCCAGACCTAGCATACTACGTCTTGAAGTTCGTGTAGGGGCGGGTTTGACTATTATCGTTTATTGTTCACCTAGATGCGACTAAACCCGCCCCGACCAAGTTTTGAGTTAACTGCCTCATTTCCCTCATCTCCCAGACGCGCCATGGCACGTCTCTACAGTATCGCTTCCGTGAGAATCTCTTCCGGCTGAAACTGGTGATGATGATCGAGAGTCCAGCTTCTCAGGTCAGAAGCTATACCCTGTTGAACGGAAATTATAATATACGAATAACGCTGCCATGCGATCGCCCGATCAAATTCTGAGGGAATGGCGGGATGGTCAGGATGAGAGTGATAGATCCCAATGATATCTAATTCGCGATCGCGTGCCTGCTTCTGCACCTGCAACATCACCTCTGGGGCAATGCTAAACTGATTGCGTTTTGTCCCGGATTGACGCTGTGACCCGTTTACCCCTTGAAATGCTTCAGCCGCCTGAGTATCCCAAGCGTTTTCTGTGGGGATGACTTCAACCAGCGTTTTTACCTCTCCCTTAATTTGACCTAATAACAAACCACAGCATTCTTCTGGATACGTGGTTTCGGCGTGAGTGTTCATCGCCTGAACCTGATCAGCGTTAACCTTGACTAAATTGGTCGGGAAATGCTCTGGCTTTTCCATAGATTTCCAAGTAGACACAGCTTGATTTAATGTGAACAGGACAACAAAATCCTCGCTCTTAAGCGATGCAATCGGGACAGAGATCAATAAGAATTGTGTATATTTTGCCGTTTGACTTACCTCTAATAATCCTGGTTTACGCTAAACTGAAATCAGGTAATACTGATTTATAATACTTTTTAATCTATTTCAATTATGGCAAAAGCACTCCCACCCCAAAATCCAGCTTATACGGCTTTCCTCGAAGAGTTTACCAACTATACGACCGAGGCTTTACGGCATCAAAATCCGACAGTTAGTGATTCATTGAACCGGAGGCAGATTCCTCCTAGCCAGGTACGCCCTCTGGAGAGAGCTTACCAAATTTCCTTGAAACTCGGTAAGGATTTGCCGCTTACCCCCATCAAAAAACAGATTTTACAACAAATTGATGCCGTTGTCTATTTTCTCCGAGATTTTCATATTGGGGTACTGGGTCAGCGCACCAGTCTATTTCATCTTTATGAGGTTGAGATTCAAGTCGAATCCCATCTGCGCTATCAATTAACCTTTGAATCGGGCAAACTATTGATTCAAATCCCCTACTGGCAGATGGCAGTTTTGGATCGCTACCTGCCTGATCAGAAATTAAAATATCGCTGGCATCGCGGCAACCATTTACCCAGATTTTCGCACATTCGCAAAATTTGGTGGTTAGTTGATCCGATTGGAGAATTACGGTATAACCTCCGCTCCATGCTGGTGTTGGGGATTCAAAAGCAAATTTTGGGAATTGACGAGCTTTTTGTCAAATTCAATTTACTGGATAACGGGAACCAAAAACATCGAGCAGTTCAAGGTGATCCTCAAGACCAAACAGAACTTAAGAATCACGCGATCGCGTTCCTTAAGGCAACAGTCAAGGAAGAAAAGTTGGGCGTGAATCTCGATCTCGTGCTTGAGAATCAGGATGACGCTACAATCGCGCAGTTATTGGCAGTCTACAAGAAAAATTTGGCAGACATAGAACAGATGGAGGAATTAATTGAAACAGGGGCATTTACCTTACAAGAGAAGTTGAATGAAGAAGAATCGCAAGTCGATGTCAAGATGTTTGGCTTTGTCAATGTCGGCAACTATCATCGGATTGATGTGGCAGTCAATGTGAGTAAAGATTATCTGAAAAAATATGTGGATGTCATTCCTCGCAAAACTGATATTAAAGCCGTACAGTTTGGCTTTGTCAATGTTTACACGATAGATGATATTACCGTAAAACCAAATTTTCACGGGGCGCTGACGCTCAATTTTGAAACAGCGGCGTTGGAGAGGGCATTAAAGGAATTAGAATTAGTGCAGTAAGCTGTTCGGCATATAAACCTGAATGTCAATAATGGCGCAATCCTTGTCGTAGTAGTGTGAGCATCTTGCTCACTACTAATACCTAATTTAAATGCATAACAGCTTAGTCGATAATGTAGGGGCGGGTTTCACTATTATCATCTATGGCTTCATCCAAATGCGACTAAACCCGCCCCGATTAAATGACAGAGTTTAGAAATATATAGAACAAAAATAAAATGGAACGAGGTTTACTCTGGTTACCCTTACTCGCTGTATTTATTTGGCTAGCGTGGTCAGGTTGGAATGAATATCAAAAAGTTGAGGCATATCGTGTATGGGCAGAACAATTTGAACGGGCAAAATATGATATTTATGCGGTACTGGGACAAAAGGAGAAAAATCTGACCTGGGGCAAACCAACTCGTTCGGGTCCGGTGGAGTTAGACACTTTTTCACTGAATGATGTCCAAAGTATTAAGTTGGTAGTCGATGGGCAACCTGTTCCCTTAGAAAATCCACCCAAAAAAGGTCGCGCGATCGCACTAGAATTTCTCCTGCCAGAATCTACAATTCAAGTGCCGTTTACTGAAATCCCTCTAGCCGTGGAGTGGGGCAATTTTCTCCGGAATTATAAATAGAGGCTGCTGAATAAGGCTTGTGGTGAGGAGAGGGAATAGGGAATAGGCTTTCTTGCAATGGTTTCAAGTCTCTGTTGAGGTAAAATTTGGCGCTTAGGTCGGCGAAAATCCTAAGATTGATCATGTCCTGACTATTGCCCAATGCTTGTATCAATATTTGTTAATTTTTTCCGGTTGCCCATTTCCTGTCTGGTGACGTAGCTTACTTCTCAAGGAAAGCGAGTACGACCAATGACCAATGACCAATGACCAATTGGAACGTTAATCCCAGAAATTCGTCTTGAGAAATAATAGTTCTGATACTTTTTCGATGAAACCTATTTTACCTATTATTACAATTATCGGATTACTCCAGAGTTGCACCGCCCCGGTGAACTTTTCCTCTCAAGCGATCGGCAATCCCGCTAATTGCCCTAGGCAAACGGAACCCATACCGATCGCGTCGCCTCAGAATCAGGGACGGTATCAGCAATTTGACTATCATATTCGCGATATTATTACCGATGCGGATACAATTACATTCCAAACCCAGCAATATGATATTGTTTTCTGCCGATTTGATCGCACTTGGACGGTAGAACCGGGAACCTTAGTCAGTGAAGCCGAGACAGCCGAGAATCCGGAACAATTCCAAGAAAACTTGCAAAATCCTCCGTATCAAACCATTGACCTAAACGGACAATCCTATCAATATCGCGTCATTCTCGAACCCAATCCTTTTGGCAACGAAGCCCAACAAATTGAACCAGAAACCGTTGTTTTTGAACTGATTCCTCCCAACAGCGAAGAACCCCAACGCCACCCCCTCTATACCTTAGACCAAGTGAGGGAGGCTGAAGTTGGATTTTCCTTGGGAGTCCCGCGAATTACCTCTGCCCTCAGTTATGCCGATCGCCTATTTTGGTCAGTCGCTTCAGAACAAGGGGAAGGATTTAGTGGTATCGCCACGATGGTGGGTTACAATCCCGACATGAATGAGGTAGTGGTGATTCAACCAGACGAAATTCAAGGGCAACAAATTACTGATTTCGTCATCGCTGGTGATCCCAGTAATCCGGTGTTTTGGCTGGGAACTCAGATGAGTGGTGAAGGGAATCCCTATCTACCCGGAATGGGATTAGTCGCCTATCGTCCTTCTCCTCCTTCTCTAAAATCCGGCACAATCACCTCCTACACCGTCCACAATAGTCCCATAATTGGCGCAATTCCCGATCAACTCCACTTACAAGGCGATCGCCTCTGGGTGGGAACCGGAAATGGGGTTTGCCAAGTTCGTTGGCAAGGGGTCAATAATCCCGGAAATTGGTCTTGTTGGCGATTTGCGGCAATGGCAAAACTGCCGAGTCAGGGATTGCCGATTTACCGCCGTTTATTAGCGGAGACTCCCGCCGCGACTCTTGACCCAGATCAGGGGGGAGATACGGTAGAGGTGCTATGGTGGTCACCGTTGGACTACCAAAGCCAAGAAGGACGGTATGAGGTCAGATATGAGGATGGCTTTACCGTCAGCTTAGATCAGGGGGTGAGTTCTTGGTCCGAGAGGTATGGATCAGCATGGCAACCTCGCCCCTGGCAACCGCCTCTATACTGGGTTGGACACGAGTGGCATTGGCATGGCGATCGCTTTGTACGCGGGTTTGATCAAGTTGCCCTGAATTTCTTTGGCGGTGGATCTTTGGGAATTGTATCTGATCAGGATCAATGGACAGGGGAAAAACCTGCCAATATGAACGCCTTGCGGGGTGATTTAGAAGTATTGGAGTTAACCAAAACCACAACAAAGCTGAATTATTATTCAGGTTGGGTGGAGGACGAATTACTTAATCCTTATTTCACGGTTGTCCCCCATAATCGCCCCTTCAATCCTCGTCCCAATCCTTTGGATGAGATGGCACGATCATAATTAGGACACATCATTTATGTAGAGACGTTGCATGCAACGTCTCTACAATGATGCCGAAAGTCCTAATCGATGTGTCTACTGCTATAACGGTTGAGATTAGGAAGGATCAGGGAACAGGGAACAGTAATATCATGTTCGCCTAAACAGTCATTATTCCCTTGTACCTTGCAACCTTCCTCCTTCCCTTCTGCCCTCTGCCCTCTGCCTTGTCTCAACCGATAGTGTAAGTATTCCACCGGACATAATAAGTGGGTGGACACAATTAAAGTTAACGGTCGAGATTAGGGAACAGGGAACAGGGAACAGGGAACAGTAAGGGTTTGAGGGTGATTTACAAAACTTAATACAGTACCGTTTTCTTTTGTCCGACTACTTATCAATCTCTTCACTGATTGATGGGTAGGGTGACAGTAACGGTTGTGCCGACGCCGACTTCACTCTCAATTTGGATTTGACCGCCATGTAAGTCCACATATTTTTTGACAATGGCGAGTCCTAATCCAGTGCCACCAATGGTGCTAATATTACTCCCTCGGTAAAACGATTCAAATAATCGGGATTGGTCTATGGACGGAATGCCAATTCCTTCATCTTGAATCTGGACGGTTACATTATCTGAGTGACGGGATAACTTGAACGTAATCATGCCTCCTTTGGGTGAAAATTTGACAGCATTGGAGAGTAAGTGATTCAGTAATTTCCGTAACATAACCTCATCGAATATGCCGTTAATGGGAGGGTTTTCAACGGAAAGGTTGAGAGTATATCGCGGATCTAGATTAGATTGGAATTCGTCGATCACGTTATGACATAAATCTGCCACATCTAGGGGAATAGGATTAAACTTCAGTTGTCCGGCTTCCGATTGACCAATCAGAATCACATCATTCAGAAGTTGGGTAATATGATCGACACACCAGCCGATTTTTTGGAAATGTTTTAGCTTTTTGTCTTCCGTTAATTTTTTATCGTAAAGTTTCAACAATTCGCTAGAGGATTGAATCGTGGTTAGGGGAGTCCGGAATTCATGGGAAATGGTGGTAATGATGTGAGATTTCAGTTCACCCAGTTCTTTCTCTTTCTCTAAGGCTTGGCGAATCATCGCCTCGCTGCGCTGGCGTTCAATTATTTCTGTTTCTAGGCGGATTTTTTCTTTTTCTAAGGCAGCGGCATAGATCCGTTCGGTGATATCCTGCAAAATACCAGAAAGACCCGTAAATTTGCCGTTAGTAACCTGTGAGCCATGGGCATGAATTTCTAGCCAACGAGTTTCCCCGGTTTTGGTGACGTATCGGATTTCCCGGTGAAAACCAAGGTTTTTCTCGGTTAAGATAGATTGCCATAGTTCTTGCTGGAGTTGGCAATCATGAGGATGAACATAATCGAGAAAAGGCGTTCCTAAGGTTTCTTCTAGAGTAAACCCCATCAACTTTGTCCAAGCCGGACTGAGAAATTCCCAGTTACCATTGGGGTCAATTTGAAAAATAACTTCTTTAACATTTTCTACGACGGATCGATATTGTTGTTCGCTACGTCGCAGTGCCTTTTCTGCCCAACTTGCGGCGAGGAGACGGCGAATACGCTGGAGTAAGACGGGGACATGTAAAGGTTTAGTTACATAATCGATCGCGCCAGCAGCAAATGCCGAATCAATTGACTTTTGATCCTCAAGCCCGGTAATCATTAGCACCGGGATACCCAGCAACGCGCGATCGCTCTTTTGGGCGGGAGTCTGTGTCAAGGTTTGCAGGTTTTGGCAACAGGTAAAGCCATCCATCACTGGCATCAACGCATCCAACAGCACCATATCTGGCTGGTACTGCTGATACGCCGCTAAACATTTTGCTCCATCTTCTGCCTCGATTACCTGATATCCCTCTTTTTCCAGCAGTTGACGCAGCATCACTCGTGTGAAGCGATCGTCATCAGCAACGAGGATCAGTGGCGATTTTTGGGCATCATTCCCTGTTGCGGTTAACATCCTTGGACTCCTATTTAGCACGCAGACAAATCTGGACTCAGTATTCCCAAGGATGGTTTATCGGTAACATTCGCTTCGTAGAGACGTTTCGGTGGAACGTCTGGGAGATGGGGAAGATGGGGTTGTAGAGACGTAGCATGCTACGTCTCTACCTTACCTGTTCCCTGTTCCCTGTTCCCTGTTCCCTGTTCCCTGTTCCCTGACAAATGACAATCCCCACCGTTAACTTGAATTGTCCCCACCTACTTAACCCTTAATAACCGCTTCACCGCGTTGGTAAAGTTCACGGGCGTAATCTGTCCACATTCCTTGTCCCCAATAGCGAAAACAACTGGTCTCCAGTAACAACGTATACAATAACGCTTGCTGATAATCACTCCGCTGTGTCACTGATGGATCTTGCTGCACTAAGGGGTCATACTTCAGATGAAACGCCGCACTAAGTTGATTCATCGGTTCTAAGACATTTTCATAGCCTTTGACCCAACTTAAATCATTCGTCCATGATGCCCCATCAACATGGAATTGATCATCCGTGGCTGTCAACTCCGCGATCGCATTCGCGACGGCATCAGGTGTAACATTATCCAGATCGACTCGTTGCCAAATCTTATGCTGACCAACGGCTTGACAAGGGGGATACTCTTCTGGATTAACACCTGCTGCTTCTAGTAATTCTAAATACTCCGTCCCATTCATCGGCACAACACCCGTTTTTCCGCCGCCTTGGTCGCGAATTTCATAGTAAATGCGAAACAAATCACGGGGATATTCGTTCATCATCACGCCCCCATTTTCGCCATCGGCAATTTGGGTGACTAAGGAGGGAATCGAATGATTGCCAATTGACTGCTTACCCCGCCCCTTTGCTTCAAAATAGGGCTGCATTTGTGCCACTAATTTGGTATCTGACCCTTGTGTTTTAACCAAAATTGTGATATAAATTGTTTCCCCCTGAGAATTGCGAGCCACTAAACGATTGGGGACATATTTCTGATCCTGCGACAATCCCGAACCATCCAGATTTTCCAGAGAATGTTCCTGCACCATCAACCAGCGATAGCCACAGTCTTTCAGGGCTTTGATGTATTCATACAAACTATCGGGGTGATTGGGTAAATGCATCTCTGGGGGTGAGAAGCCTTTGACTCGCTTCAGCGCATCGTAACCAAACATAGCAGCAAAATGATGTTGCCATGCCTGAATATGCAGTTTAATATCAGGAATTGGGGTAGAGGGAACAACCGCATGACTCCACATTGTTCCTAGCCATTCCACATAAGGCTGATAAGCGCGATCGCAGGTAATCCGCTTAAGATTATTCAGGATATCCTCCCGCCCCATTTGCTGGAATGCCCACAACAAATTCCCCGAATAGTCCAGCATAATCCGAGGATTGCACCCCTCAGCCACCAGTTGGGGAATAAAATCACCCATACGACGATAACACCCGGCGAAGGGTTCGGCATTATGGTTATCCCCTTCCTGGGGATGTTCAAACATGTATTGGAGATTGCTAATCAATTCACCATTCGCCCCGGCGGGAACCGTGGGTTGGTGCATGTGTAAGGCGCAAGCGAATCCTGACGTAATATCCTCGAGGCGCAGATTGGTTGTCGGTAAAAATACAGGTTCGTCTTGTTGCACCACTTCCCGAATGTTTTCTTCCCACCCGCAAATATTGGGTAATCCTGATCGTAATTCCGCTAAAGCGGGTTGATTCGGGGTTGAGGTTACTGCACTCATGATCCTTTCCTCGATAATTGTGCTATTGCTAGCATACACAAGGGAGTTAGTCGTTGGGAATAATTTAAGCTTTTTTCTTCACTATTGCCTATTGCCTATTGCCTATTGCCTGGCGCGTAGCGCTATAGAGATTAATCAGCTAGTTTCTGTGGTGGCATACCCAGGAATTGGCGAATTAGGTTGACTGTCTCTAGCTTCTGCTGTAGGGGTTTCCCGTCTGATTTAATAGACAAATGTTTCCCTGATTTCAAAATAATCGCGATTTGATAGTTACTTGTCCGATCCTGATTCCAGCTTGTGGATTTCAGTTGCACCTGGAAAATATCACTCAGGGGATATAAGCTGAGTTTGGTTTTAAACAATCCCCGGCGTTTAATCAAGAGACTGTTTGTCTCTTTGTCAAAGTGATAGATAAAAATACGTCCGGCACAAACCAGTAATAGAATACCCGCCACTAGATTAAATGCGAATAAGGCATACAAGCCTAACATATAAACAATCCAAGGTAGGACTAAGCTGACGAGAACAATGAATAAAGGAACGCTAAACACTAAGCATCCAGAGAGTTGCCAAATAAAATAGGGGCGATGTCGAAGTTTCAGTTGGGTAGAGGTTTTTTCCAAAATAACCATAGTTCAATCCGTCATGGGAGTTCAGTCTAAATGTAGGGGCGCAAGGCTTGCGCCCTTAAGCTGAATGGCACTGACTTAAGCCGATTTCGTAGTAGGCACGAAGCGTGCCATAAGCGAGTCGAGCGCTGACTACAAACTCTAAAGTCAGTGATATTGCCCTTAAGCTGTCATGCATTTAAATTAGGTATTAGTAGCGATAAATTGGGTATTATTAGCGAGCAAAATGCTCGCATTACACGGCTTTCGCTATGATTGACATTAAGGTTTAAATACCGAACAGCTTATCTAAATACTTCATTGAAAGCATCCTACGCTACTTGCATCTGTTCCAGTTTTCCTACCCATGAGATTAGGTTTTAACTCTACACCTTGATTAAACCAGGTAACTATTGGAGATCATGACTGAGAACTCATCGACTTCTCATCGACTTTATTTTAAGATTCGTAGCGTTAGCGCCAGCGTAACGCACCTAGCCAGGTAGAATAGCTAACACACTCGACTGGATTGACACCGCTAAAAATGTGAAATAGATTTGACGTTTAAACTGGGCGCACGTCGTCATAAATTGGGCGCACGCCATGCGCCCCTACAATTTTAATCCATCAATTAAGGTGTGCCAGCCGTAGGGTGCGTTAGCCAAGCGTAACGCACCAGCCAAGGTAAAATTACATTTTATTTTTAGGATGTTATAACCATAACATAAGTTTCATATAAAGATAAAACCGTGAGGAATGCGATCGCACAAATCCTCAAACGGCTTTCCTATCAGCTACTATCCTTGATCAGCTTTTATTTCTAAATAAAATCGTTGTCCCTTCACCGCAAACCAGTTCACCATTTTGATAAATTGGCGATGCAGGCTTAATTGTACCCGGTGTATCAGCTTCACAGAGAACAATAACTGTGGTTATTTCATCTGATGCAGCATCAGAACCGACTTCAGTTGCGCTCCTGACCCAAACAGCACTAACATAACTAAACAGTGCCTCATGACGAGATATTCCATAGTTAAATGCAGTATTGTCAGTTGTCTGAGTTGAATAGAGATAGTGTGTCGTTTCAGTCTTGATACCCAAACCTAGATCAACAATGTTATCGCTAAATCTTTGTTCATCTACATAGTAATCTTTCTGGGCGCGGCTCATTGCAGCAACATAGTGTTTTGCTTCTATTTGTTTAACAGGAGGGTTTTGACTAAAAGGTTTAAAGTAAATAAACCCTCCGACAAGCAACATCAATGCAATAAAGCATCCTAAGCCAGTTGCATCTGTTCCGGTTGTCCTCCCCATGAGAATATATTTTAAACTCTACATCTTGATTAAACCAGGTAACTATTGGAGATCATGACTGAGAACTTTCAGAACTCATCGACTTCGTCGGGTGCGTTAGCGCCAGCGTAACGCACCAACCCAGGTAAAATTGCTAACACACTCGACTGGATTGACACCGCTAAAATTGTTAAACAGATTTGACGTTTAACCCTGAATTTCAACAGGCTCAATTGCCGCGAAGTCAAAGGGTTAAACCGGGCGCACGCCATGCGCCCCTACAATTTTAATCCATCAATTAAGGTGTGCCAACCGTAGGGTGCGTTAGCGCCAGCGTAACGCACCAGCCAAGGTAGAATAGCTAACAAACTCGACTGGATTGACACTAAAAATGTGAAATAGATTTGACGTTTAAACCGGGCGCACGCCATGCGCCCCTACAATTTTAATCCACCAATTAAGGTGTACCAGCCGTAGTGCCGTGACCCAACTAAAATGGTGCAATAGATTGGGTACGTAGTGAGGGATGCGAACCCTCTCCAGCTAGGCGGAGCGAGAACTAAAGTTCTCACTACAAACAAAGTCCTATTTTAGCTGTGTCAGTCCGCCATCGTGCGTTGAGTGAGCGCTCTCCAGGCGAGCCAACGAATAAACAATAGAGTTTTTGGTTACTCCCTGAGTAAAGTTCAATTTTTCCCGACACCCTACACCCTACACCCAGTAGTACCCTCAAGTCCCTTGTCACCCCCTCAGGGTCTACTTTCCTTCCTTGTCTCACCTGAACCCCAATCTGAAAAACCTACCCTTGTGAGCGACTTTGGACAATATTAGTACGGCTTTTGGCTTTCACTTCCTCTTGGAGTAATCAAACCACTTGCTCAACGATTAAGCCACCACTCAAGAAAATTTTCGCGAGATCCAGAATGCTGATCATTTTTTCCCCATAGACCGCTTCTCCTTGCAAATAGTCATGATTTATGCTTGTCGTTTCAGGAGTCACGGCGATAATCTGAAGCGGATTCAGCAGAAACATTGATTCACGCACATCATCCACAATCACACCCGCCAAAATCTCCTCCACCTCCACAATCAGCGCTTTGGAACTGCGGGTTATCGCGGTTAAGGGCAATTTCAACACTGGGCGAATATCGACTAAGGTGACAATTTCCCCGCGCAGATTCATGTTTCCCACAATATGAGGAGGACAACAGGGAATCGGTGTCACCTGTTGGATATCGGTAAACTCCCGCACGATACCTAAATCAATCCCCAATAACTGCTGATTTATGGCAATAATCGTTAACGGTTTGACACGGGTTAAGTCTTGACTCTCGAAGGGAAGCTTGAGATTATTGGCTCGTTCTCGGAAAACCTCTCGTTCTTCAGGTGTCGCATTGGGGGCAAATACAGCGTGTTTGCTGGGAATGTCTGCACTCGATTGACTCAAGTTCCTGTCTTGGCTGAGATAGTTCTCCACTAATTTAAACGTGTGGCTATCTATCGCACTTAACCAATTCTCTGGATCACTTAAAATAACGATATCACCTGCATGGCGGCTGAGTCCACCAATAACGCCGTTTTCGCTAACGGTTTGATTCGGCTCAAGTTCAGTAGTAATTTCATCCGGGGCGATTGCTAGGACTTCACAAACCTGATTGACGATAATCCCAACTTTGGTTTTTTCCCGTCTTAACACGATCACACTATCCGTTAAACGGTAGTTGGAGGAGTCTAAGCCCAAACTGCGATTAAAATCGATAACGGGTATCATTTCTCCGCGCAAATTGACCACGCCAATCATTTCACGCGGCGCTTCCGGAATGGAGACTAATTCTGGGAGAGGAAAGACTTCCTCTACGTAAGCTGTACTGATACCATACAGCCGATCATTTAAACCAAAACTAAAATAGGTGTTGTCTGTCATGGGGAGTCGGGTTCGATACTATTTAAGGAGGATTGAAGTTGTTTGATCAGTTCAGATGGCGTCAAATTGCCTAATTTTGGCAGGGGAGTATTGGGCGGTAACTGTTTGAGCAGATTTAAGGCGACATGCTGCATCTTAATCGTGTTTTTTTCTAAGTCATGTTCGATGGTTTCCGGATTAAAGGCTAAGGTGTAATCATCGTCGGTATCCCAAGTCAATGGACTGGGAACGTCGCCGACAGGGGTATAAACTAAACTCTCGGTTTGACGTTTATACACCAAGGATTCGGGAAAAACCGTGGTTTGAAACTGCTTGAGAACTTGACCATAGAGTTCAGAATGCCCAGTAATCAGATAGCCTAAGGGCTGAAGCCCATGGTAAAACTTATCCAAGACTTGGGCTATGGCGGCGGATTCAAAGTAGATAAAGACATTTCGACAAATAATTAAATCAAACTCCTGTAAATCTAAGTGAGGTTGGGGGAAAGGATCTTTGACTAAGTTTATTTGTTGCCATTTCACCAATGCTTTGATTTTGGGTTCGATGTGGTAGTGATTGTCAATGCCGTTAAAATAGTTCTGTTTAATCTTTGGATCAATACTTCTTAATGACCAAGCCCGATAAATCCCTTGTTTGGCTTTGTCTAGTGCCTCTTGATTAATGTCTATGCCAACAATTCGTAAATCCCAGGTTTCAAGGTCAGGAATTAATTCATTCAGCATAATCGCCAGGGAATAGGGTTCCTCTCCGGTTGAACATCCCGCACTACAAAGCCGCAGGGTTTTGTCCACCTGATGACGCTGAATCAGTTCGGGTAATATTTTAGTTTTGAGCAATTTACATTGTTCTTTATCCCGAAAAAAGTAACTTTCGAGATTGGTGAGTAAGACAACCAATTTTTTCCACTCTTGCTCGGCTTCTCTGGTTTGACAATTGAGCAGCAGGTAATAATCCTCCGGAAAGGTTAGTTTAATTGCTTTCATTCTGGCGAAGATTTTGTCTTGTAAATTGGCTTGATCTCGCTCTCGAATCACCAAACCCGTATGTTGAGCAATTAAGCGGATAAAGGATTGTTTTATTTTAGGACTTAACTCATTTGGTGTTGACACATTCATTACCTAATCAGGTTATCGTACAATCGACTCTTTTTGTAAAAGTTCCAGCAACATTGGCGCGATCGCCCTCAGAGGTAAGACTTCTCTAGCGCCCCCTAACTCAATCGCTTCCTTGGGCATTCCGAAGATGATTGAGGTGGCTTGATCCTGAGCAATCGTCAACCCTCCAGCTTGGGTAACGGTTAACATTCCTTTGGCGCCGTCTCTGCCCATTCCAGTTAATAATATGGCGGTCGTTTTCTTGGCATAAACGTTGGCGACAGACTCAAATGTTACCGTTATTGACGGGCAATGTCCATCGAAAGGCACGGTATTTTCGCAGACAAATTTGCCCTGACTATCTAATTCTAAATGATGTTGTTCTGGCGGAAAATAAATGATGCCTGGTTGCGGTCTATTTCCCGATTCGGCAATTCTAATCGGCAATTTACAGGTTGGCTCTAACCAATCAATTAAGCCCTGTAAAAATCCATTACAAATGTGTTGCACGCAAAGTATAGGAACCGAAAAATTGGCAGGAAGTTGGGAAAAAATTTCCTGCAACGCCGGAGGTCCACCCGTTGATGTGCCAATGGCAATGATTTTAGGCTTCGGGTATGATTTGGTGGGAGCCGTGGTCAGATTGTTCAGATTAACGGCTTGGCGTTGCAGCGAATAGCTACGTTTTCGTTTGAAAACTCTAACCCCAGAAATTACACTAATTTTATTAACTAATTCTCGTTTAAACTGTTGGTTTTCTGTGGTTAAGCCAGCCAATGGCTTGGGACAGATATCGACGGCGCCGGCTTCGAGGACATCAAAAATATGATGGGTATCTTCCTGTTGTACCGACACACTTAAGACTAAAATGGGTATAGGATTATGGCTCATGACCTCAGTGGTCAATTCTAAGCCATCCATCTGCGGCATGTGTAAGTCGGTACAAATTACATCGGGTTTAACTTGAGGAATTAGGCTCAAGGCTTCTAACCCATTTTGCGCTTCTCCAACCACCTCAATTTGGGGGAATTCATTGAGGATGCGTCTGAGAATAACTAGGGAGATTTTGGAGTCTTCTACTAATAGAACTTTAATCGTCATTTTTTTTATTGTTTGTTGATATCTTAAGGGTTTGTAGTAAGCGATTTAGCGCTTGTGGCACTAAAGTGCCGACTACTTACGAACGGTCAATTAAACCAATCGGCTGATGGTTTCTAATAGAAACGCTTGGTTAAACTTACCTTTAATAATGTAAGCATCTGCCCCCGCTTCTGCACCCCGTTGTTGATCAGCTTCTGAATCCAAGGTGGTTACTAAAATAATTGGTAACTCTTGATATTCGGAATGCTGGCGAATCGTGGCGGTTAGCGATAACCCATCTAAATGAGGCATTTCCACATCAGAAACTACGGCATCAAAATGACGGCTTTTAAGTTTGGTATAGCCATCTAATCCATCAACCGCCACCACAACTTCATACCCCGCCCCTTCTAAAAGTCGTCGTTCTTGTGTCCGCACCGGGAGAGAATCTTCGACTAAGAGAATTGTCGGTTTGGTTTGCAGAACCGTCTGAGATTTAACCGAAACCGTTGCTGGCGTTTGTTGTTGTCCCGATTTGACTAAATCTGCCGGATTGAGAATCATACAAACATCCCCAGTGGGGAGAATTGTTGCACCCAGAATATTTTTAACCCGCTTTAATAACACAGTTTGCGGTTTGAGGGGGACTTCTTGGGTATCTAAAAGCTGATCCACTAAAAATCCCGAAATTTCCTCACCAACTTTGAGCAAAATACACGATCGCAACTCAGATAGCGGCGTTTCTTTTTTAGCCGCCAAGGCGTAGCCGGGAGAATTGGTGAGTTCCAAGACATCGGCG
Organism: Coleofasciculus sp. C1-SOL-03; assembly: GCF_040220555.1. Classification (NCBI taxonomy): domain Bacteria; kingdom Bacillati; phylum Cyanobacteriota; class Cyanophyceae; order Coleofasciculales; family Coleofasciculaceae; genus Coleofasciculus; species Coleofasciculus sp. C1-SOL-03. The sequence continues at coordinate 36,083 of NZ_JAVJUO010000077.1, read as the reverse complement.
AGATTGGCAATCGGAATCCTTTTCCCCATCCAATTCAATGTTTCCCGCCCATCAATAGTTTCTATTTCATCCGGGGAAAGGAGTAAACTGGTTTGGACAAATTCAATCGGGAGGGCTTGCACAATTCCTTGAACTTCGACAAATAAGGCATTAACAGTGGCGAGAGTGGTGCGAAGTTGGATGCGAAATGTACTGCCTTGATTCGGTGTTGATTCAATCGCGATCGCGCCTTTGAGTCGTTCAATGTTTGTCCTGACTACATCTAAGCCAATTCCGCGACCGGAAATTTCGGTAATAAAGCTGCGGGTGGAGAATCCGGGGGCAAAAATTAGGTCATAAATTTGACTCGAACTCATCCTCTCTAGTTCATCGGGTTGGTAAAGCTTCCGTTTAATTGCGGTTTGCTTAATTTGGTCGATATCCAGTCCTCGCCCATCATCAGCGACTTCAATAATAATTGTATTCCCCACCAGACTCCCCCGCAGCCAAATTTTTGCCACAGGTGGTTTCCCTAATTGTTCCCGTTCTGCGGGTGTCTCAATCCCATGATCGATCGCGTTACGAATTAGATGGGTTAAAGAGTCTTTAATATCTTCCAGAATATTTTTATCCGCCGTCGTCTCTCCCCCTTCAATAATTAACTCCACCTGTTTGGATTGTTTTCGGGCTAAATCCCGCACCATACGCGGAAATAACTGGAATATTGTAGATAGAGGTAATTGGCGTAGGGTTTGAATTCTCTCCCGTAAATCCTCTGCAATTAAATCCAGGTTAGAAGTATTTTCCTGGGTGGCGCTGCGTAAAGCGGTAATCTTTTCATCTAAGCGTTCTTGGAATGGGTTAACCTCTGTGGCTGTCGCCTCACCGGATTGACGATAAAAGGCTTTCCACTCTTGCCAAAGTGTAACTAATTCCTCAATTTCTGACGCGGCGTAAGCGATGCGAAGTTTAGTTACATTTAATTCCTCCGCTTGCGCCATTAACGCATCTAAATCACGAGTGGGAACCCGAATCGTATCAATCCGGTAGGTGTCACTCAGGGCTGGGGTTTTGGGGATTGGAGGTTGGGCGGGAGTCGGTACAGTATCAGGTAAGCTAGGGAGAGACACTTCCAGTAACTGGTTGAGAACCTCCCTGGTATTCACACCCTGAGGTTGACCCGTCACTGCTTCCTGTACCAGCTTACCCATCGCATCCAATCCTCGATACAAGCGATCGCTAATATCTGGAGTTAAAATTGTCGGCTGGAGTTTAATCCCGCCTAAAATCGCTTCAACATGGTGGATTAAGGCTTCCACGGGTTCAACGCCCGCGCTTCTAGAGTCGCCTTTTAAACTATGGGCTTCGCGCAGTAATGCGTCTAAGGTGGTTAGGTCATCCGGCTGCTTTTCTAATTGCAGTAATCCGGTTTCTAGTGTCTGTAACCGTTCCTGGCTAGCCAGTTTATATACCTTCCGCATTTCCTCATCGTCAATAAACGTGGCGCTGAGGGGAGGTTCCGACGGGACATCGGGTAAGCCGACAATCGTAACAGAATCCGGACGAGAGGATAATGGCGTCGGAGTTTCGGAGACAGGTATCACCGGGGGAGATTGGGTTGACACTTCAATCGCTTCGATTAATTGATTCAGCACTTGCGCCGTATCCACACCCTGAGATTGACCTGTTACCGCTTCCTCAACTAAGCGACGAATGGCTTCTAATGCATCATAGAGGCTTTCACTGACTTTGACGGTAAACCCAAGCTGGTGAGATTTGATCCGATCAAATACGTCTTCGATCTGATGGGTGAGGGTTTCCACGGATTCGACACCAACGCTACGGGAATCGCCTTTGAGACTATGGGCTTCCCGCAGTAATTGATCTAAAGTCGCTGTATCATCAGGATATTTTTCTAAATGCAGCAACCCGGCTTCTAAAATCTGCAACCGTTCACTACTGGCGAGTTGATACACTTGGCGCAGTTCATCATCGTCGATATAACTGTCTGCGAGTTGTGGCGGGGTGGGTTTAGTTCCGTTCGGGGTTATCGGTTCCAGGTTATCCGTAAAACCCATCCCTACCAGTTCTGCATCGTCTGAAACAGGAGACGCTACAGCCGATTCTTGACAATGTTCCAAGACTAGCATCAATTGTTCCAGCACTTCGGTCGTATCCACCGCACTGGGTTGACCCGTTATCGCTTCTTGGACTAATTTGGCGATCGCTTCGACTCCCTGATGTAAGATTTGGTTAATCTCTGGGTTAAAAGTAGGGGGGTGAGATGTGCAGGTTTCGATAATTTCTTCCAGAGGATGAGCCAGAATTTCCACCGTTTCCACGCCAACGCTGCGAGAATCTCCTTTGAGACTATGAACTTCCCGGCGTAATTCTTCCCAGATGGCTTGGTTGTCGGGATTTTGGGCTAAATCATGTAACCCGGTTTCTAGGCTGTGTAATCGTTCACCACTGGTGAGTTGATACACCTCTCGTAATTCATCATCATCGATATAACTGTCTGCAAGTTGGGGTGGGGGAGACGGTGGTGATGGGGCGAGTTTAGTCAGGTTAGGGGGTATTTGTTCCAAGTTATCGGTAAAACCCGCCCCTACAAGTTCTGTATCTTCGGAAACGGGAGACGCAACCGCCGAGGATTGGCAATTTTCCAGCACCAGCATCAATTGTTCCAACACTTCGGTGGTATCTACTGGACTCGGTTTACCCGTTACCGCCTCTTGGACGAATTGCGCGATCGCCTCTAATCCTTGATGTAAAGTTTGGTTAACCTGGGAGGTAAATGCTGTGGGTTGGGATTTGAGGTTCTCGATAATTTCTTCTAGGGGATGAGCCAGAATTTCCACAGTTTCCACACCAACACTACGAGAATCGCCCTTAATACTATGGGCTTCCCGGCGCAACTGTTCCCAGATAGCTTCATCATCTGGATGTTCTGTCAGATGATGCAACCCAGTCTCTAGGTTTTGCAACCGTTCACGACTAGCCAGTTGATAAACCTCTCGCAGTTCATCATCATTGATATAGCTTTGGGCTACTTCAGAGGATTCAGCGCTCATTTTCTTCCTCTCTAGACGTTCCAGCGAAACATCTTGATCTGCTGCATTTGCTGTTGATTCAACCGCCACTTGTTGAAATTGATCCAGTATTTCCGCTAAATTGACACCACTTGGCGTCCCGGTTACGGCTTCGACGACGAAAAGACGAATAGCATTTAATCCATGATCCAGACATTGACTCACCGACGGCGAAAAAACTAGCTTTTGGCGTTTAATCCGTCCCAGAGTAAATTCCATGCGATCGGCAAGGGTTTCGACAGCCTTAACCCCTAGACTTTTAGAATCTCCTTTTAAGCTGTGAACGTCTCGCAGCAACTGTTCTAAGGTTGCTTCATTCTCTGGATTTTTTTGTAGATGCTGCAAACCAACCGTGAGTTTCTCTAGACGTTCTTCACCCGCCGTTTTATACAACGTTCGCAGTTCTTCATCGTCTATGATCATGATTCGTCATTCGTCTTATGTCCTTTGTCATTCGTCTTATGTAAAGTCGGGGCGGGTTTAGTTACATCTGGGTGTAACCAAAAAGATAGTAGTGAAACCCGCCCCTACACAATCTCCCTCATCTCCCCCATCTCCCAGACGTAGCATGCTACGTCTCTACATCCCTGCACCGTTAAACCATCTCTTGCAATTCCAGAGAGGTTTCGTTCAGTTGCTGGGTACCAATCTTGGTTTGATTAATCCCTGTGGCGGTTTCTTTTGCTCCCTTATTAATGGTTTCCATCGCTTCGACGACTTGTTGAATCGCATCGACTTGCTGTTTCAAGTTCAGGGAGATTTGTTGGTTGTTTAACACCACTTTATCCACTGCATCGGCTACCCCGGTAAACGCTTCATTGGTTTTTTGAGCAATTTGCACACCGGATGCCACAGTTTTGGTTCCTTCATCCGTTACCATGACGGTTGAGTTAATCGCACTTTGAATTTCCGAAACCAAAGTCCCAATTTTATCTGCCGATTGTTGACTTTGATCCGCTAATTTACGAATTTCATTGGCAACCACCGAGAAGCCTTTCCCATGTTCGCCCGCACGCACGGCTTCTACCGAGGAATTAAGCGCTAACATGTTGGTTTTATTGGCTAATTCAGACACCAACTGTGAAATACTACCAATTTGATTTGCCTGTTCAGAAAGACGAACAATTTGCTGGGCGATCGCGCCAACTTTATTTTCCAGAGTGTACATCCCTTCCAGGGTTTCACCGACAGCTTGAGTTCCTCCCTGAGTCAGGTTTAGTGCTTTCTGGGCGGCGGCGACAGCAGCCTTGGCTTGTTCGGCGGATTGGCGGGAGGAGGCTTCTAGTTCATCCATGGTGGTAGTGGTTTCATTCACTGAAGCCGCTTGCTGACTCGCCACCCGTTCTTGTTCTTCTAAGGTGGAAAAGATTTCTTGGCTAGCGGTGGAGATACGAGTCACAATTTGTTTAATTAAATCCGCCAGTTGACGAGTTCGGAAAACGCCTACAGGTAGCACGGCGGCGAGAGAGATTAAAATAATCAGCGTCGCCACCACTTTAAACGCCGTCACCGAGGCAAAAATAGTGCTTTTCGGAACAGTACGGATCGCGACTAAAAAGCCAGGTTGATTCGGTGCTGGATCAACAGTAGCGTAGCTGATGAGTTCATTGCTTCCTGTCCCGATTAATCCCTGTCCACCTTGGAGAATTTGCTCCACAATTTGGTCAGGATAATCCTTCGCCAAGGTTTCATTTGTATCGATGTCAAAGCCCCATTCTTTCTCATCATCGGGATGAGAGAGATAGTAGCCATCTGCATTCACCAATAGGGCGGTTTCTCCCTGACTTAATTTCGCCTCTTCGATATATCGCAGGAACTTTGTGGCAAACACATTGGCAATCACAATCCCCTGCTTATTCCCGGCTGCATCAGCAACAGGTGTGGCGTAGCGAATCACGGGTTTAAACGGGGTTTCGATTTCTCCGCGTTCTTGGTTCAAGTTAACCGGGGAGACATAAACCTCTCCAGGTTCCAGTTTCATGGCTTCAACAAAATAGCCGCGATCGCCTTTATTTTGTAAGTCGGCTTCCGGGATAACTGTTGTCGTTGTTCCATCGGAATCAACCCTGACTATTTCCTGACCCTCTTCATCAATAAAGCGAAGCTGCATATATTCAGCCTTCGCCTGCATGAGACTGTCAAAAATGGTCTGGGCTTGGTCTATCCAAACATCAGTGGGTTGAGCGCTTTCACCATCAGTAGCACCTCCCGTTTCTGAGCGAATAATTCCTTGAATCGCAGGCAGTTTGCTGAGAAACAAAACATCTTCATTAAGTCCCTCTAAAACAGCAGCAATATTTTCGGCATCATCAGCAACTCTGTCCTCTAGTTTAGTTTCCGATACTTCTGATAAGGCGGTGGTGGACGAAAAAATTCCGTAAAGTCCGACAACTGAAACCGGAATAAGACTGCTTAAAAACAGCAGCAATAGGATTTGATTTTGAAGTTTTTTCTGGTTGGATAAATTTTTGAGAAAAGTCCTCAACATGGCTGGTTACCTACCACTCTAGATTCCGTTGAACAACCCCATCGCCTTGGTGGAGATGGGAGGCGACAAAATACAGTCTATTGATTGCCTTGGAGAACCCCCCTAGTCCTCTATTTTGCCAGATTAGGGGGGATGGTTTTTTACCCGAATCGTCTTAGCACAGGGATAAAATTGGTTACATCTTTACCGATCAATTCACTCAGGGCATTTTTCCTGAAGGATAAGCCAAACGTATGCTGCAAAATCGTAAGTCTGTCAAAGTGTAGGTCATCACAGGATACTTACCGTTTAGTTGAGTTAAATCCAAAGAAAGCTCGTTCAACAAGGTATAGGATGAATCAACAATCAAGTTCCAATCATAGATAACCCTGGTTTGCCCAATCTTTAGGACAGAAGCCTATCATCGTTTTCGGCTGAATTTAGAATGGAAACCCCGCCTGTTAATAAATGCTGAGTTTGATCAAGGTTTAATCCAAATAACCTGATTAGGTATTGGGTTTAATTGACATACATTCCATAGAAGCGCTTAACCCCGATCACGATAGACACCCCGCTTTTTTATCCTAGCAGACTGTTGCCTTCATCATCCCTATGCTATTGCACTGGATTGATTTTCAGCAACAATTTTACAAATTCTTTATAAAATATGGGCAAAAAATAAAAACCATTATTTAGGTTAATATTTTTTCTATTTATAAAATTAAAGTTTCATCTTTAAGCCGACAAAGCTCTATATAAACCCCTGACTGATTCAGCGACAATTCAACTCCAGCATCGCGAATTGTCATACCAAAAAATGACATACAGCGTCATACATTTAGGCGCAATGTATTACGATAAAAACTATTGGGACGAAACCTACAGCAGATTTCAGGTTGATGAGGTACAGCCTTAAGCAAGATCCCCGACTTCTTGGAGAAGTCGGGGATCTGTCTATGCCAAGGCGGAGTGAAAGTTCCAGACAACCTCGACAGGGGCGTCAATGAGCGTGGACTTACGGTAGTGCAGCATAGAACTATTATCACAGATTTGTTGGGTTGATTCCCACCAGGTTGAACTTGGCACGATCTAGGGTATCGTGATGTCAGATGCATAAGTTTTATCTAAGTTCAGTATCAACTTACACAATACGTCAACGCGATCGCTAACATCTCGTTTCCATACTGAAAACAGCACAGTCAACAGCGTTGAAAACAGGGAATTGGGGGATTTATGACAGGGAATTTGACCAAGCTGCAACTGATGAACATCGGCTGGACAGATGGTTTTGCTATTTGGCGAGTCCGAAACCTGAATGATATCGATATTTGCTATAACTGGGATGTTTATGAAACCGGTCAGGCGGGTCAGGGGATTGCTTTAGCCAAATACGATGTATTTTTCTACACGTCTTTAGTCAGAGGACCAAATACAGCGAGAGTATTAGTCAATGGGGTTCAGCAAATGGTAAAATCAGCCCATTTAAACTATGCATTTTATCACAGTATTGAACCCCTGCCTGAACCCATTCCTCCTAGTTTAGAACTCCAGAGTCTTGACCAAAAACAGCTTTGTGTAATGATTTAAGTGGTAACAACTAAAGTTAACGGTAGGGAGCGTCATACTCAAGGAAGCGCCAAGCAAGCGACGTCTTATGTCATTCGTCATTTAGGCGAAAAGGAAATGAGAGTCGTGAAACCCGCCCTACCAACCAGGTTCCACTAGGGAAGCGAAGAAAAAAATATCAAATCGCTAATCACTCATTATAGCCATGCAACAGTTAGAGAAGACGCTAACACTGGAAGAATTTCTGGCAATGCCAGACTCAGATGTAACTCATGAATTAGTCGAGGGCGAAGCAGTACCAAAAATGTCACCAAAACGATTTCATGCTAGGGTAACTGGCGCTTTGTATACGCTTTTGAACCAGTGGTGTCAGGAATGGGGAGAAGTGAATCCCGAATGGGCGATCGCGTTAAAACGTCGGGGTAAAGACTGGGTTCCTGTGCCAGATTTAACCTATATTTCTTATCAGCGACTACCGACAGACGTGATGGAAGATGAACCTTGTCCAGTTCCCCCAGAATTAGCCATTGAGATTATTTCCCAGGGACAAAGATTTGGCACGTTGATGGAGAAAGCCGCCGATTATCTGAAAGCAGGAGTCTTACGAGTTTGGGTTGTCGATCCCCACGCCAGAAGTATCACCGTTTTCTATCCTGATGCACCACCGCGAACCTATACGAAAGATATGGTGATCACCGATTCGTTGTTTGAGGGATTAGAATTGACACCGCAGCAGGTTTTTGGCGAAGCGAGATTACCTGAGAAGGACTAATCTGCTTTTGAAATCCCTTTTTATAGCTTGGGTATTTTTTCCTTCTGCCCTCTGCCTTCTGCCTTCTGCCTTCTGCCTTCTGCCTTCTGCCTTCTGCCTTCTGCCTTCTGCCTTGTCTCCACCTAAATGTGAGTATTCAACCGGACATAATATCCCCAGGCGGTTGGGTAAACCTCACTCCCCGACTCCAGGAGTCACGCTAGGATCTTTACAGAAGTTTACAATCTTAGCGTAACTCATGATTAATCTCATCGAATCCACCAAAGACTACTGGAGAAAGCTTGACGAGTTAGAAGCCGCCTACAAGCGAGGCGATGTCTCCATTGAGGAAGTTGATGTTAGAGTGGCTCAACTCATGGATGAACTTGGTCATGAACGTAGAGTAACCTTACGTTCCCTAAGGCAAAGTATACTTCGGCTTTGGCAAGACCAACGCGAAACTCTCATTGGCTTCGCGTTTCTGGCAATTTTGACCTATGCTTGGTTCATCTTCAATTAGGCTAAGTTGGTGGAGAAACTTAAAGTGAATGATACTGACTTAAGGCTGGTGGGCAATGCCCACCCTACGGCATGTCCGTTGATTTCCACCACTATATTTATACCCAGTTATCGGAAAAATAGGTGAATATCTCATGGAAAAAGCGACATTTGGAGCAGGCTGTTTTTGGGGAGTAGAGGCGGCATTTCGTCGATTAAATGGCGTTACTTCTACATCCGTCGGCTATATGGGAGGACATTTTGAGAACCCTTCCTATTTGGATGTTTGTGCCAGAATTACTGGACATGCAGAAGTGGTGCAAGTGGAGTATGATCCGTCTCAGATTTCCTACGATGACCTGCTGAATGTCTTCTGGTCAATTCATGACCCTACCCAGTATAATCGCCAGGGACCCGATCGCGGCGAACAATACCGCTCGGTTATATTTTTCCACAATCGGGAGCAAGAGAAAGCCGCCAGAGACTCAAAGCGCAAGCTTCAGATGTCTGGTAAGTATGACCAGGATATTATGACCGAAATTAAACCCGCTTCTGATTATTATTTAGCTGAAGACTACCATCAGCAGTATTACGAGAAGCAAGGACGACCTTAATTGTCATTGGTCATTGGTCATTCGTCATTGGTCATTCGTCATTCGTCAGGTAATAATTGGGTCCGTAGTAGGGAACCTTAGCCCTAGATCCTGTTGGGTAACAAGCGTCACCCCAACCTACAACCCTATTCCACCATTTTAGCTGTGCCATACCACTACGGTTGCTAGAGTTAACTGGTTTGGTTTTCTAGTGCAGCGCAGCTTCAAATACTAACCAGTTAACAAGCTGCTTAAAAGCAGCTACATTATGTTCCTTATAGCCTTCTGCCCTCTGCCTTCGGACTTCTGCCTTCTTGTACTAGCTGGATGACGACTTTAACATGATACTCCTCTTCAAACGCGACTTTTTTATCCTCTAAACTCCAAACTTCTAAGGCACAGGTATCATTGGGATCTGTAGGTGTCAGACGCAAACACAACTCTTTGTCCTCTGGTATATAGTGGCAGCGGATCTTGGAAATTGCCCCAATCTGTCGGCGATCTAGGGCAACCGCTAAACGTAATAAAGGGCTGATTTCTTTGACTAGATGCCGATAGTATTTGTTGGGTAAATTACTGTAATTGTCGTGCTTTTTCTTGGGTGAACTCTTGCGATGGTAGCGAGCCAAGTTAGCGATCAATTCAATCTCAATATCGGTGAAACCCAGTAATTCTCCGTTGCGAATCAGGTAATAGGAATGCTTGTGATGTGCAGAATGACTCACATACAGACCACTATTATGCAAAATTGCCGCCGCCCACAACAATTCTCGTTCTTCATTTCCCCAATTGTGTAGCTGTCCTTTGGTTTGGTTAAATAAGCTAACGGCAAAGTTAGCCACCCGTTCACTAGAGGCTAAATTAACGTGATACTTTTGCGCGACTTTAATGATATTGCGTTTGCGAACTTCGCCTTGATACCGCAGTCTGTCTTCAATTAAGCCTTGGGAAAGCATCCAGTCTACGATGACTCCCTCTCGCAACGCGCGTTCCCCGACGGTGAGAGACTGAATGTCTAACATCGTCATGGCTTCTAGTAAAATAATCGCCCCGGCAACGATAATTTCTGCCCGTTTCTCCGAAAGTCCGGAGAGTTTTTCCCGTTCAGCGCAGGTGAGGGAGGTGAGTTGTTTGACGATATCTTTGAGGTCATTGCGGTTGAATTCGTAACCATTCAGGGGACTGGGTATTTCACCGAATTTGTCTTTGGCGTGAAGGGCGGCTAGGGTTTCAATTGTCCCCGATGTGCCGACTAAACGGGGTTTTTCTCCGGGTTCGATATTGGCTAAGATATCTTCAACGGCACGTTCGATTCGTCCCCGAATATAGGCTTGCAAGTATTGAAACTCGCGATCGCTAATCGGATCAGTGGTAATGAATTCGCGGGTCAAGCGTACTGCACCGACTTTGGTGCTAGTGAGGGAACGGGGGGCGTGACTGTCGCCTAAGATTAATTCCGTTGAACCGCCACCAATATCGATGATGATATGAGGCTGGTTGTTGAATTCCATTCCTGACAAGACGCCCAGATAAATCCGCCGCGCTTCTTCTTGACCGGAAATCAGGTTGACAAATAACCCCAACTGTGAATCAACTTGCTGTAAAAAGGCGCGTCCATTGGGGGCTTCCCGTACCGCACTCGTCGCCACAGCAACCAGGTGATCGGCTTGGAAGCTTTTCGCTAACTCCTGACAACGTTGCAACGCCGCGATCGCGCGTTTGATGGCTTGGGGAGTTAAATTCCCAGTGTGGGGATCACGTTCCCCCAGTCGCACCGTATCTTTTTCTTTCGCGATAATCGTAAACGAAGGAAGCGTCGGGTCAATCCGGACGATGACCATGTGAATCGAATTCGTGCCAATATCAATGGCAGCCAGAATGCGATCGTTGTCGGTGGTTGGAGTCGAAACTCCTGCTGAATTCCCTTGAGCAGCTAAATCGATCATTCTTGTATTCGGGATTACAACTCTAGCCGTGATGCTACTGATAAAGATAACTTTAAATCTGCTCAAATCGACAGTAGCAAAGTGTTGCGTTATCTTAACGATATAGATTTACACCTAATTTGGTGAAGACCCGATAAAAGACCTGAGCATCGATGCTGACCGACCAACACCCTCCCTCAATACCAACTTGGCTAGCGATCGCGCGGCTGTTGCGCTGGGATAAACCAGCCGGACGCTTAATTTTAATGGTTCCTGCGCTGTGGGCAGTTTTCTTAGCCGCCCAGGGTACACCTCCGCTTCCCCTTGTCGGTGTGATTATTCTGGGAACCTTAGCTACCAGTGCGGCGGGTTGTGTAATCAACGATTTGTGGGATCGAGATATTGATCCCAAAGTCGAACGCACCCAAGAACGTCCCTTAGCCTCTCGCGCCCTATCTGTACAAGTGGGCGTGGTTGTGGCATTAGTGGCGATGAGTTGTGCAGGTATCCTCGCCCTGTATCTCAATCCCTTCACCTTTTGGCTGTGCGTCGCCGCCGTTCCCGTGATTGTATTTTATCCATCCGCAAAGCGCGTTTTTCCGATTCCTCAGTTGGTATTATCCATCGCCTGGGGGTTTGCTGTTTTAATCAGTTGGAGTGCCGTTACTGGGAATTTACAACCCGCCACTTGGTTTTTGTGGGCAGCAACGGTAACGTGGACGTTAGGCTTTGACACTGTTTATGCGATGTCAGATCGGGACGATGACCAGAAGCTGGGGGTTAATTCTAGCGCCTTGTTTTTTGGAGACTACGCCCCAGAAGCCGTTGGTCTATTTTTTGCCGCTACGGTGGGATTTTTGGCGAGATTGGGGTTTGTCATGCAGCTACACTGGGGTTTTTGGATTGCTTTAGGTGTAGCCACGATAGGGTGGATTTGGCACTATACGCGACTGCGCCAACCTGATATTCCCAAGCCCGTTTATGGGGAAATTTTCCGCCAAAATGTCTGGATTGGTTTTGTTCTATTGGCAGGGATGATTGTGGGTTTAGTTTTTTAGAGATAATTATACCAAAAGGTAGAAGACAGCAGGTGATTGATGACTGATAAGCTGATGTGCATTGAAATTGTATATCATCTGTTCCCGGTTCCTCGTTCCCTGTTGCCTTTTAAGTCTTCAACCGGACATGATATCATTCACATCAATAGCGCTCATTTAAGAAATCATGAAAAACATCCAGACCCTATCGGCGGTAATGAGTACCTTAGTCCTGGTACTTATGAGCGCACCTAGAGGAAATTCGCAAACGCCTGATGTGACGCCCCAAGAACCGACGAATACCTATCCTCCTGAGATGGTTCAAATTTATATCGAAAACTGTGTTGGCGATCGCCCAGAGGAAATCAGGGTATTTTGTACCTGTACGATTGAGAAGATTCAAGAGACTTACACCCTAGACGAATTCATGCAAATTGGTCAAGACTTGCAAGCGGGTCAGCCCGAACCGGAGGAGTTTAGGCAAATCATCACCTCTTGTGTACCCAATCAAGTTAATTAGGGTTTACTGAATAATTATAGAGGTGAGGGCAGGGAATAGGTGTCACAGGGAACAGTTTTCATAACTTCAACCAAATTACTCTACGGTATCAGTGGCGGTGTGGCACAGCTAAAATAGTGCAAATTAAACCTATACTCAGGGGAATCAATTCAAAATTAGAATTCTTCGATTTTGAATTCAAATCATGCTACATCGCTTATCAAAAGAGGGACTTATCTGCATCACCCAACCAAACCACGCCTGGGTTTCTGGCGAATTAGCCCGGGCTTGGGGAAATGAACAGTTCGGTCAGTTTGTCCCACCCAAAGAACTCTGTCTCGCCGCCGAACAACATGATATTGGCTGGCTATTGTGGGAACAATCGCCCACTCTCAACCCCGAAACTGGCTATCCCTATCGGTTCACCGAACTCCCAACCCAAGTCCATATTGATATTTGGACGGGGGCGAAACAGCTAGCAATGCCTTGGGGGAGGTATGTGACGTTATTCGTTTCACTGCACGGTACTGGGCTATATGAGCGATATCGAAGTTGGCAGAAAAACCCGGAGTCTAGCCGAATTGTACAGGATTTTCTCAACAGTGAGTATGCCTTTCAAGAACAACTTATTGCTACGTTGAAAAACGACCCCCATTATGTCCCTTATGTGACACCAGACGTGATCAAGCGCAACCAAAAACTGGTAGCGACTTGGGATGCTCTTTCACTAATTTTGTGTCAGAATGTGTCAGGTGAACAGCAGGTTGAGCAGGTGCCTACGGCTGATGGTGAAACTGTTCTAAGGTTGACTCATGTGAATGATGATCCTCACCAGATAATTGTATCTCCTTGGTCTTTTCAGGAGAGTGAGGTAACGCTGGTTTATGAAGGACGGCTATTACGAGAAACGTTTACAGATGAGATGGCGATGCGAGAGGCGCTGAGGCGCGATCGCGGGCTAACCCTCACCACTATTTTGATACAAGAGTAAGTTTCAGGCATTTTTCCAGAGTTGACCCTGATAGTCGATCAGATTCTTGGGGCTGAGGTAATATCATGTCCTGACGATTGCCCCTAATTGCAATGCTTTAATAACAAGGGTTTCAGGCGTTTTTATTAGAGGTATTTGACCAGACATGATATAATTAAAATCCGCTTTCATAGCTCTCTTTTAGACTTTACCTGTAGGATAAGTAGCAACGCACGATAGAGGTATATTACATTGAGTTTTAACCCGCTGTATCCTTACTTACTACAACTGTCAGCGCACTTACCAACTTGCGCCCAAACTTCCTTGCGAGGAAAATTAGAATCAACTCTTACTAAAGGTTCTAATTGAATAATAACGAGCTTCTCTCCAGGTTTAATTAAACCCACACTCTCTGGTAAATATGGCTTTGGTCTATATTTCCTTAAGTTCACAGGGTTTTTTACGGTTACGACTTCTCCTATTGATGGAACACTAAGAGCATCAACACTAGGAGCGAATCGAGGATTTGAAGATTGAATCAGTTGCTCTTTAACAGATAAACTATTTGAGGCATTATCAACAACACCTATTCTAATCCAGCCAATTGGATTTATGTTTTCTATTGAATTAGAAGTTGCAGAAGGTACTAATGAAGGTATCCCTGATATATGGGTCAGGTGATTGATTGCGGTTACACTTGCGAGAGCAATTATAGCAGGTACGATAATAGTCTTTATGCTTGCCTTCTTGTGCCAACGAGACTTCACTTTTTTAGAGAAGACAAAAGCATCGACAGTTGGTATAGATGCCAGATTTCTTACAACAGAAGTTGCACCTGCCCTAAGCCATGGATGAGATTTTAGAGAAAAGGGAGAAGTGCTTTGTTCTTCAATTAAGCGCCTAATACCTTTAGCGATATTTTCAAAGGCGTTATCATAAGGTTTCCAATCGGTTACAGGTTTTTCCCCTTTAGGCAAGGCTTTGATATTAAGATTGTCGAACGCACTCTTCCAATTATCAACTCGGCGAAGGAGAATAGGAATGACAATAGCTTTTCTAGCTTTATGCCTTTGTTTAGCCGTTTCCAGAACGATGTTCCAGTTATAGTCTGAGGCAAAAAAATCCGCACTAATCAGCAACATAATTATATCAGCCGTTATTATTTTTTCATATATCTCATTTTTCCATTCTTTTCCCGCACCAATCAGTTCTGTATGCCAGGTATTAATAAAGCCCTGCCGCTGCAAAATATTGAGCTGTTTGTCTAATCCTTGTAGCATTTTTTCATCATCTTTAGAATCAGAGCAACAATATAAAACTTTGATAGGTTTAGCGGGTGACATCAATTTCCGTACCTCTAATTCAATAGTAAATATAGCTTGAATTTAACATCTACAGACCTTATTATAGGACAGCCATTTGTTTATAGGCTGGCAGCCAGTTCTTCAACTGCCGCACGGATACCTTGAGCAACACTGCAAAATGCTTCGTCACGATTTCCCCATTTGCTTATAGGTTTGCCATCTTTAGGTAGTGGTTTAAGCTTCCCGAAAGGTGTGTTGTTCCTCCAATTATCAGTAGGGTGGAGAATCACAGGAATAACACGGGCTTTCTTCGCTTCATGTCTCTCCATCGCACGCCTTACCTCCACATCCCAGCAATAATCTGAGGCGATAAAATCCGCACTAATTAACAGCAAAATTACACTAGCTGTATCTAGATGTACATTTCTTTCATTTTGCCATTCTTTTCCTGCTCCAATTTTACGATTGTGCCAAGTTGTAATCACGCCCTGCCGTTTCAAAATAATGAGGTGTTTTTCTAGCTCATCGCGCAGCTTTTCGTCTTGGCTAGCAAATGAGAAGAATACTTCAATTGGTTTAACAGACGTAACTTGGTTGTCTACTACATGCAAACTATTAAATAAATGAGAGCTTATAACTTTATTGCTGACGTCTATATTTTGGGGAAGAGAAGTTGATTCTTCTGAAATATATGCTAACGGTTTAGTTACTAAATTCTCTTCTTCTAATTCTGTAAAACTTTTACTTTTTCTAGAATTAAAGTCAATCTTAGGTAACTGTAAAGGTACTCTTAAACACTCATGAATAAACTTTTTGACTCCAAGATAGATTTGATTTTCCTTGGAATTAGGCTTACAGATGCCAATATGGTTATCGGCAATAGCGACAGGCTTCACCCCTTCAATACCTGGATTAGCGCTATCCGGGTCTACAACCAAGATGCCATGTATCGGCTTCGTCTCATAATAAACCTTTGTTTGAATTCCCAGATGACGAACATTTTCCCGATACCATTCATTTAGTTCACGCAACTGATGAGCGTGTGCTTTTAGTTCTTCAACGCTCACTGTGCTTCGCGCAAGAATGCCAATATTATCGATTAGTTGAGCTAGATGAGAACCGGTGTGTGGAGTGGCTAGAAACACAATACCCTTAGTCTGCTCGATAATAGATTGTTTGCCAAAAGTCTGAGCACTTCTCAGCATTGCTTTTACCACTAATCCACCCAAGCTGTGAGTAATAAAGATTAGCGGACGCTGACCAATATCACAAATTTCTAACCAATCGAGTAAGTTGCTAGCTTGGTCAAAAAGTGGCATTGTTGCACCTTTCCATTTAAAAGGTTCAGCCGCATATCCAAAAGACCATATCCCAATATCTAACAAGTCTGTTCCCAGCCAAGTCAGCCAAAAGTTATCATCGTATAGCTCTTGCGGATGCCAAGTACTCCAAGCATTCCCACCTAAACCATGAATAAAGATGACATCGCCACTCCGACTAGCATTTTCGCAACCTGATATTTTAATCAACCCCCTCTTGGTTTGCAAATTTTTATCGTATGAATGCGGCTTTTTACGACGCTTGAAAAAAAACATATTTGGCTTTACTTTGAAAACAGCGTAATTTCAATGTAACTATTCAATTAGTAATACTGGCTACTATGTTAGCTGTATTAACGATGATTGAGATTATTGGATGTGCCAGTTGAAAGAGTAGAACGCATTGTTAAAATACAATCAATGTGGGGTTAGTAAGAATAATCTAGAGATCGTACTCCTAACCTGATCCTCCCTGACTCAACACAGACACAATGTACTGATTGAGGCTCACATTTTCCCTGTCCGCTTTCTCAGCTAAACGACGATGTAGCGATTTCGGCATTCGCAGGAGTAGTTTACCACTGTAGGTATCATCCGTACTGGGTAAAGGAATCTCATCTCCAGCTTCATAAGCTGTCTCAATCCACAACTCCCGCGCCTCATTTATGTTTGCGCTCGTCTCATCCAGCGTTTCACCTTGAGTCAGACATCCAGGTAAGTCTTTAATCTGAGCCACATATCCCCCCTCTGGATCGGGGTAAAGTGTTACTGGATACTGAAGATTCAAATAATAGTCCAATGGCTGCTTCTCACTCAGCTTGTTTTTCTGGTTCAGTGTCTTCATCGCTCCATTCCTTTAAGTTCAATAGCTCAACGATTTGCTGGACATAAACTCCCTTAACCTTCTGTCCGCCTTTTTTGGGTACAGTAATTTTTCTACCTTGTGAATCTCGAAAACTATGGTGGCTACCCTTAGACCTTTTTTCTTCAAAGCCGAAAGCTTCCAGAAGGTAGCGCACGTCCTCAAACCGCACTTCTGGCGGTTTATTCAGGAATTGCTCTACTAATTTCTCTAATTTGCCCATCCAGCAATAGTATCACAGGTAGTATCATAGCAAGCATCTAAACGCACTGTTGTGCTTAAAGTACACTCTTTCACAGCCGAAGCAGTACGAGATGCGATCGCCAAACTCCCATAAGCTACGATGAATCCAAAGACCTTACACAAAAAACTCATGTCTGAGCAAGTGCGTTACATTACCAACGAGCAGGGGGAGCGAGTTGGTGTCTTATTAGATTTGGAAGTTTATAATCGACTGGCAAACCAACTAGCTCTGGATGAGGAATGTTTAATCGGCTTGAGCCAAGATGAACTACAAGCTTTAGCCAATAGTAGCCTAGCTCCTGCTGCACAACATCAATTGGACGATTTGCTAGTTCGGAATGCAGAATCCCAACTCTCTGCTGACGAAATTGCCAATCTAGACCATCTGCTCGCACAAGTCGATCAACTGACAATCCTCAAAACCCGCGCCAGGTATACCCTGCACCGCCTAGAAACCTTGGCGACAGTGGCGTGAGCGCATATATTCCTGTTGAGTTACAGCGACAAGTTCGCACCCATTTTAGACATTGCTGTGCCTATTGCCGCACGGCTGAAGCACTGACGGTTGTAATTTTTGAATTTGAACACATTATTCCTCGCTCAGTTAGTGGAGAGACAATTTTTGAGAATCTGTGCCTTTCTTGTCCTACCTGTAATCGCTACAAAGCCACTCTTCAAACCGGATTAGACCCCACAACCCAGCAGACGGTTCCTCTGTTTCATCCCCATCGGCAAATGTGGGAAAAGCATTTTACCTGGAGTGAGGATGCAACAGAGTTAATCGGGTTGACACCTGTTGGTCAAGCAACGATTGCTACCCTAAAGATGAATCGTCCCCAGTTGATTCGGGTGCGTCGGATGTGGGTCAAGCTAGGGGAACATCCGCCAAAATTTGAGTAAGCGTTGAGTCAGTCTTGCTTGGAGAGGGGATTGCGATCGCGCCATCGCACTTTGCCAGGAAGATATGTCTACCCCCCGGAAGAACTGCCCGATCTAGAATAGAAAGAGTTTCTGAGATGCCCTGTGAAGCTAAAGCACTTACTGTTACCCCTAGGAATTCTAGTCGTCGTTGCGATCGCCTTCTTCGCCTACGATGCAGCTACAGCTCCCTTGCCAGAAGGATTTCCGCCGCCAACACCAGAGGGAAAAATTGAGGTCAAACACTATCCAGCCTACCGCTCTGCCACAGTTCGCTATTCAGGAGAACTCTCAATGGCAGCCAATAGAGCATTTGACCCTCTCTATCGCCATATCAGTTCTAACAATATCTCGATGACGGCTCCAGTCGAAACCCGTTATCCAGTTAGTACCCTGGAAGCCAATCCAATGGGTACACCCGATGAACAAGGGGAAGCGCTGGTTTCATTCCTCTACCGCAGCACGGATATCTACCCCGACGAAATTAGCCAAAACATTGAAGTTGAAGATATCCCACCCATGACAGTCGTCAGCCTTGGCTTAAAAGGTAGTTACGATTACTCCAGCTATCAAAAAAACATAGAACGGTTACGAGAGTGGTTAGCACAGCATCCAGAATGGACTGTTGTTGGCTCCCCTCGCCGTTTCTTCTACGATGCTCCTTATGTCCCCGAACCTGCCAAGCGCAGTGAAATCCAAATTCCGATTCGCCGGGTAGAAAGAGAGAGTTGATCAAGTCGAACGTAACTGATGCTAAAGGCGATCGCGTAGCGTACTATAGGCTAGTCATTCGGCTTATGATCCATTAAGTCATGCCTCAGCGAGATGCGATTCATAAGGGAATCAGCAAGGCTTTAGCCTGGGTGTAGTACATCTGAATGAGGGGGACTTCAGTTTAATAGGGAGTGGACTATATCTAAAATTCCTTTCTTTACTCGACAGACTTGTCCAATGTATGATCAGGGCTAAATTTTTGGAGAAAATAAGGAAAACATTATGAACGAGGAAAATAAATCGATTCACGAATTCGATTTTCAATTAATCTGCGAATATTATTCAAGCCTAGAACGACAAGGACCTGGGAGTCCTGAAGTAACGATTAAAGCTTTGAGCTTTATTGATAATCTGACGAATGAATCACAAATTGCTGATATTGGTTGTGGCACCGGTGGTCAGACAATGGCAATGGCTAGTTGTACGTCAGGGTATATTACAGGCATCGACTTATTTCCCACCTTTATAGATATATTCAATGTTAACGCCCATAAACTGAATCTTCAGGATAGAGTCAATGGTATTGTTGGTTCAATGGAGAATCTTCCTTTTCAGAATGAAGAATTAGATTTAATCTGGTCAGAAGGAGCAATCTACAATATCGGGTTTGAACGAGGCATAAATGAATGGCATAAGTTTTTGAAGACAGGAGGCTTTATTGGCGTTTCAGAGGCATCGTGGTTTACCGAAGAGCGACCTGATGAAATCGACGCATTTTGGCAAGATGCTTATCCGGAAATAGATACTATTTCAAACAAGGTGGCACAAATGCAAAAAGCCGGATATATTCCAATTGCCACTTTTATCTTGCCCGAAACTTGTTGGACTGACAATTTTTATACGCCGCAAGTTTCTGCACAAAAAGACTTTTTGAGAAAATATGCAGGCAATAAAACTGCCGAAGAGTTCATAGAAAATCAAAGACATGAAGCTGAATTATATTACAAATACAAAGAATTTTATGGCTATGCTTTCTATATCGGTAAAAAGATTTAAATTGAACGATTGAATGTTTGATAGTTTGATCAACCCTTTAATACTCGCTTCAAACTGACATTTGTTTGATTACGGTTTTGGCTATGCTCAACAATCTCCCGCGAAAAGGCTTGATCAGCATTGAAGATGTAGCTGAAGCGATTGTTCGACAGCGGACAATTATTCCAGATCACCAGGCGCTTCTAGTCGCGATTTCAGGGATAGATGGTTCAGGGAAAGGCTATCTCACCGACAAAATTGCTACCCTACTTTTGAAACGGGGTCTCAATATCGCAAACATCAATCTTGATGGTTGGTTAAATCTGCCTGAAAAACGCTTTAGTAAAATCAATCCACCGGAACACTTCTACCGACATGGGATTCGTTTTGAAGAGTTATTTGGTCAACTCGTCTTTCCATTACGCAATCGTCGATCCATTTATCTTGAGGCAGATTTCACGGAAGAAACAGCTACGAAATATCGAAAACATATCTACAGCTTTGAGGAAGTAGATGTTATATTGCTAGAGGGAATCTACTTACTGAAGCATCAATTTCAGTCATATTACGATCTCTCTTTCTGGATTGATTGCAGCTTTAAGACAGCCCTAGAACGGGCGATTGCTCGTTCACAAGAGGGATTGTCTCCAGAAGAAACAATTCAGGCATATCAGACGATTTACTTCCCGGCTCAGAAGATTCATTTTGAGCTTGATCAACCGCAAGGATCTGCGATCGCAAGCATTAACAACGATCCCAGATTAGGAGGGTGAATACAATAAGAGAGTAGAGAAGAGCATGGATATAAATATACATAAGTTACTGGACATCCTTGAAGGCATTATTCGTTCGAGAAAATCCCAAGCCCCAATTGATTCTTCCATCGATGCCTCAACCTACGCGATCGCACCCTCAAAATATACTTTAAATGGTTCAGCAAGAATGCCTAATATTTGATCTAACTGGGTAATGAAATATTCAGTCAAATCAATTTTTACTATATGGTTTTCTAACATGATAAACTTCCAGTTTGTCCCCGTTGAAACTGCACCGTATACCACTGGCTGCTCCAGCCCATTACGGTCATTAAATATTTGAGCAGCAACCATTTGAGCGACACATTGTCCTAACCCAATGCGGATATCATTATCTTTCGCTTCAACCAATGTTAAAACCGGAGCAGTAACGAGAGATTGATTTTTTGATGCGCTTAAGATAAAGTCACAAGCACCTGTTAACCCTTTTGATTCGTCAACATTAAACGTATTACCCGAAAAATAGCCAATTTTATTATTAAACTT
This sequence comes from Coleofasciculus sp. C1-SOL-03, assembly GCF_040220555.1. Taxonomy (NCBI): domain Bacteria; kingdom Bacillati; phylum Cyanobacteriota; class Cyanophyceae; order Coleofasciculales; family Coleofasciculaceae; genus Coleofasciculus; species Coleofasciculus sp. C1-SOL-03. Next base: position 15,010 of record NZ_JAVJUO010000077.1, on the reverse strand, counting down.
ACGTCTTACTTCCAATAAAACCGGAGTAATAATTAATTCAGATCTAGCTTTTTCTGTACTGATACTTGCCGCCAAATCTAACGTTTCATCCAGTGTTTCCTTAAGCCGCTGTGAAGGTTCAATCGGTGCAATGTTGCTAAATAAATGAGAAATATCCTCGACGGTTAATTCGAGGGTAGAAACGGCTTGATCAATGGTTTTGAAATCACTGTATGACATATTTCCAGAGTCAGCAGCACTGACAATGCTACTATAATCATTGTGCCACACTCTATTCGGTCAGTGATAAGAAAAGTGCAATTGAGCGAAGCCCAGCGCCAAAGGCGATCGCCCTTACGTTGCTGCTCTTTTTATCGTAATGTTCCCCTCCCTCCAGTAATCCTCAGACTGGCTTTAGATCCAAGCTGCGCCACAAGTACCATGAGGCGATACTGCAATACGGCTTCCACCTTTGTCCGAAACGTTTTGTAGTCTTGCGATCAGGAAGTGCCTCAAGATTATACAGGTTCCGAATACCTGTACGTATACCCAAGTCATCCACAGGTAAAACATCCCATCGCTTGAGACGGAAAATCAGCAGCATCTGCACTGTCCAAGCTCCAATCCCTTTAACCTGCGTTAAAATCTTTATAATCGACTCATCATCCATAACTTCCAACGCTTCCAGGGTGGGCAATCCATCAATTGAATGACGTGCCAAGTCTTTAAGATAAGCAATTTTCGGGCGTGAAATCCCCACACCTCGGAGAACTTCATCAGGTGTGTCTAGGACATCCTGTGCAGTAGGAAACGGCGTGTCCGGGTAAACTTGGAGAAACCGACTGTGGATAACATGCGCCACTTTGGTAGACAGTTGTTGGTGCAGAATTGACCGGGATAAGCAAAAGAACAAATCTCCCTCCAACTCGTGCTGATTTAGCTGACATGCACCAATTCGGTCAATCAGTTGTCCCAGAATGGGATCACAATCCTGGAGAAAGTCAATGGCGATCGCGTAATTCATGAACTCTGTTGTTAGAACATCGATTCGGTAGCTACTGTAGGGGCGGGTTTAGGGACTAAAATCAGCTATTCACCGATAACGGAACAACAAAACCCGCCCTTCCTCACCGATAACGGAACAACAAAACCCGCCCTTCCTCACCGATAACGGAACAACAAAACCCGCCCTGATTCCCCAGTCACCGAAATAACCCTAATTAGAGCAGGACGTTGTGTTGCACAAACAATCCAAAATGATATAACTCCAGTAATCAGCCAATTATACTTTCAACCGATGAGAAAAATCGTTGTCGGAGTGATGGGACCCGGTAACGGGGCTACCGCCACAGACTTAGAACGGGCTTATGAATTGGGACAACGTATCGCCCAACAGGGATGGGTACTGCTGACGGGTGGCAGAAATGTTGGGGTAATGGATGCAGCAAGTCAAGGGGCAAAAGCCGCAGGTGGCTTAACCGTAGGTATTTTACCCAGTAGTGATACTCAGAATATGTCCGATGCTGTGGATATTGCGATCGCGACGGATATGGGGAGTGGGCGCAATAATATTAACGTTCTCTCCAGTGATGTGGTGATTGCTTGTGGTATTGGTGCAGGAACCGCCTCTGAAATCGCTCTCGCCCTTAAGGGTGGTAAACCTGTAGTATTATTATCCGACCATCACGAAAGTCAACAGTTTTTTACCAGTCTGTCGCCGGAGACTATTTTTTTGGCAGCCACCCCAGCCGATGCGATTGACGTTGTGCAGGCGATTGTCCAGAAAAACCCTTAACTGTGCGGAACCGGCGCTAAAGCGCAACTACAAACCAAGCGCAACTACAAATCGGCGTCTAACCCGTTTCGCCACGGCTGGATACCACAAACTCAATCATAGACGTAAGGCGATGGCTACCCCTCACAGAAAACAATCATATTGTTAATGGTTATTACAATAGCCGTTAATCCCTTAATATAGTAATACTTAACCTAAGGAATACATCTAAAGTCTCGGTTCGTTTTAAGCTAGAACACAGTATTTGAGAGGATAGAACACAATATGGCCTACGCACTTCCTGATTTACCTTATGCTTACAACGCGCTGGAGCCTTACATCTCAGCTAAAACACTAGAGTTTCATCACGACAAGCACCACGCGAAGTACGTCACTAAATTCAACGACATGTCCCAAGCCGCTGGTATGGCTGACAAGTCCATCGAGGAAGTCATTAAGGCTAGCTACAATGATTCGTCCAAGTCAGGGCTTTTCAATAATGCCGCCCAAGCTTGGAACCATACCTTTTTCTGGAACTCCATGAAGTCGGGTGGTGGCGGTGCGCCCAGTGGTGCAGTCGCTGACAAAATCAACTCTGATTTAGGCGGCTACGATAAGTTCAAGGAAGAATTCAAGAATGCGGCTACCAGCCAATTTGGTAGTGGCTGGGCGTGGCTAGTCCTCGATAATGGCACGCTCAAAGTAGTTAACACCGCCAATGCTGTCAACCCCATTGCTTTGGGAATGACACCCTTGTTAACCTGTGATGTGTGGGAACACGCCTACTATCTGGATTATCAAAACAAGCGTCCTGATTTTGTGGAAGCGTTTCTCAACAATCTGATTAACTGGGACTTTGTGAATCAGCAAATGGCTGCGGCTTGAAGATAATCCAGTGAAGTTGTCACGTCAGTAACAGTGACTAGCCCCGCCTGATCTGGATATCAGACGGGGCTTTTGGTAGTTTGGGTTCTTGATGTGCGATCGCGCCTATACCGAAAATGAACAGTAAAGACTTAGCCCAATACATTGAAGCGACAGACGGGATTGCCAAGCCTTGGCTGTTAGTGCAATTGCGTTTACGGAAACTCCAAGAGCGTAAAACAACCATGACACCAGATGCCTATACTCGTGAGCTAGCTGAGATTCATCAGGATTTGATGAATCTGGGTGAGTGGTGGCATGGTATTGAAGCGGAGGTGTTTGGCTAATCCTATTCAGATAAGCTCTAATTTCCTGTGCCTGTACTTCCCCAGCTTCCAGACGTAGCATGCTACGTCTCTACATTGCTTCCCCTGCTCTCCTTCTCCCAAAGCACATCTGTGGCTAATTGCAATCAGGTGATCCGTCTCACAGGGGTTACTTGAAAGTATCACGGTGAGCCAAAAAACGTCATCACAGCCTTTTCCAGTATTTTTATTACATTAGAAGTATCGAGTTTGAGAATTTTTCGCTATACCTGTCCTAGGCGTGAAAATCACCGCTGTTGAGCCAAGATGGATAAATGGCAAAGGATAGGATTACTCAACTCTCAGAGAGATTTATCATTATAGTCAACTACTAACTCATAAACTTCGATTGTCCTAACAAGTCCCCTTGAGGTAACCTTCCATGTTTGACACAACCCAAATACTCATCGACAACTTTGTGGATCGGATTCGAGAAGGCTACAGCCGAACTTACGGCGGCTGGAAGTCTGACTATGCCGACATTATCGGCTGGGCGGGCGCCATGGCATTAGAAAATATTGCCAATAGTGACGCTCTCTACCACAATGTTGAACACACCATTTTAGTCACCCTAGTCGGACAGGAAATTCTGCGCGGTAAACATATCCGTGAAGGAGGCATTTCCTGTGAAGACTGGATGCATGCGATTATCTCCTTACTCTGCCATGATATTGGTTACGTTAAAGGCGTCTGCCGACAAGACCGCTTAAGTGAAAACCGCTATGCCACAGGCGTAGATGGGGACAAGGTGAGTTTACCACCAGGGGCGACAGATGCCAGCCTCACCCCCTATCATGTTGATCGCGGTAAGCTGTTTATTGAAGAACGGTTTGGTGGCAATTTACTGATTGATGCCGAAGAAATTAAGCGGAATATTGAACTCACTCGTTTTCCCGTGCCAAGTGATCAAGATCACCTAGACACGAGCAATTGTCCGGGTTTGGTAAGATCCGCCGATTTAATTGGTCAACTCAGTGATCCACGCTACTTGAAAAAGATTAGTGCTTTGTACTACGAGTTTGAAGAAACGGGTGTGAATAAAGCCTTAGGCTATAGTCATCCAGGGGATTTGCGCCAAAACTATTCCAAGTTTTACTGGAGTGGAGTGTATCCCTACATTAAGGACTCATTGCGCTACTTAGAGTTGACGCTAGAGGGTAAGCAAATTGTGGCGAACCTTTATGCCAATGTGTTTGTGGTTGAACATGAACACCCCTCTCTCCATGCAACCATTAGCGCCGCTTAAAAGACGGTAGGGGTACGACATGTCGTGCCCCTACAAATGGTTCAACGGGAAAGCCTGGGTAAGCCTTGATATCCGAGTGTCTCCGTTACATATAGCATTACGAGGTACGGAAAGGACATCAGTTAGTCCAAGAGGGAACTGCTTAACAGGGAACAGGGAACAGTAAAGAATGTCCTAACCTGTCTTAGTACCGCTATAAAACCAACGATAAGGTTTCAGATTTTGAGAGCAAGCCCTAATTCGCGATCGCTGTTCGAGTCGCATTCAGGTTCTTTTGTTATAGTTGTGGATATTAGAAATAAATCTATCTCAAGAGTTAGATGTATGAACCGCGTCCCGGCTTTGACAATGGCTTTATTTCCTATGGAAGAGCCGATAGTAAAGCCTTTGCCCTTAAGCTCTATCAACACCTGACTGAGTACGGCTTAAAAATTTGGTTTGACTTTGAAAATATTCCTCTGGGCGTAGATTTTCAAAACCAAATTGATGATGGGATTGAAAAGGCGGATAACTTCCTGTTCATCATTGCTCCCCATTCGATCAACTCCGCCTACTGCCGTAAAGAAATCGAACTGGCAATTAAGTACCACAAGCGGATTATCCCGTTGCTGCATGTCGAACAGATTAGTCGTGATACCTGGCAACAACGGAATCCCCAAGGAACGGATGCTGACTGGGATGCTTACCAAGCAAAGGGACTGCATTCGAGCTTTCCCAATATGCATCCGGCAATTGGCAAAATTAATTGGGTGTATTTTCGTGAGGGAATTGACGACTTTGAGCAGTCTTTCTCCGGATTACTAGAACTATTCGCAAGGCACAAGGATTACGTACATCAGCACACGTATTTCTTAGATAAAGCCCTAGCCTGGGAACGGCAGCACAAGAGATCACAAGATTTACTCATTGGTGAGGAACGAAAGCAAGCCGAAGCATGGCTGAAGGTGCGCTTTAAAGACGAGCAGCCCCCCTGTACTCCCACAGATTTACACTGTGAGTTTATCAGCGAAAGTATCAAAAATGCTTATAACCTGATGACTCAGGTGTTCCTCTCCTATGCCTACGAAAATGAGGCAGTGATGCGGCAGATTCGCACCAGTCTGTGGCGTGCAGGATTTACGGTTTGGACGAATACCGCTGATATTCAAACAGGGGAAACCTTTGAGACTGCGATTAAGCAGGGTGTAGCCCAAGCAGATAACTTAGTCTATTTGCTCTCACCTGACTCCTTGAACTCCACCTACTGTCAGCAAGAATTAAACTATGCTTTAGCGCTGAATAAGCGGATTATCCCTGTGCTAGTGAGTCCTGTTGAGCCGGAGCAAATCCCGCCAGAATTGCGCTCGTTACATTATATTGATCTGACTGATAATCTACAGGAAGAAGATTACCGTCTTGATGAAAGCCAACTGATCAACATACTGGATCACGAGGCAGTATACTACCACGAGCATAAGATTTTCTTAGCTAAGGCGCTCAAGTGGCAGCAGCAGAACCGCAACCCCAGTATTTTACTGCGGGGGTATAATCTGCGCCGTGCTGAAGCTTGGTTGCAGGTGGCGAAAAAGAGGACTCAACATCAGCCAACAGCTTGGCACGAAGAATTTATCACTGAAAGTCTGCGACAGCCGCCGGAAGTGTCCCATGATGTGTTTATTTCCTATTCTGATGCTGACTCAGACTTTGTGCGTAAGCTGAATGATGCGTTGCAGATGCAGGGGAAAACGACGTGGTTTGACCAGGAAAGTATTTCTACCCAAGCGGACTTGCCCCAGGATAGAGCTTCAGGAAGTGACAGCATTGCCTTGCAGCTAGTCATTGATCAGGGTATTGAACGGGTTAAGGGTATTGAACGAGCTAATACAATTGTCGCGGTGATTTCTCTTCCTTTTGTTAACGATGCTGATGTGGCTAAGGAGTTAGCTTATGCCCAGACGCTGAATAAACGAACGGTTGCCATTTTGCATCAAGAAACAGCCACAGCCGAACTTCCCTTGGCTTTAGAGAACGCCCACTGGATTGATTTCCGTAAACACGGCGGTGAATTTCTACCCAATTTTGGCGAATTAATCCGGATGCTAGATAGTGATCCGGACTATACACGCACTCACACTCGATTGCTGGTGAAGGCGATGGAGTGGGCACAAAAGGGGCGGGATGATAGCTTTTTACTGCGGGGAAAAGATTTAGTTGCCTCTGAGCAATGGTTGCAGGAATCAGCCGATAAGCAACCGAAGCCCACGGCGCTGCAACTCGATTACCTGAAAGCTAGCCGAGAACTGCCTTGTCGCAAAATTAAGCGGCGTTCGGTGGTATTGATGAGTGCTGTTGTTTCGCTGCTGGTGGTTGTGGCTCGGTTTTTGGGGGGGATGGAGTCGGCTGAACTGAGAGTCTATGATCAGTTAATGCGGTTACGTCCCAGTGAACCTCAAGATCAGCGTTTTTTAATTGTTGAGGTAGATGCAGTGAGTAGCGAGGCGCTCCGGCAAGATATGATTGCGGAGCGTTATCAGCCGGGAATTGGCACAATCCCTGACAAAGCTCTTGATCAAGTGTTAGCCATCTTATCGGCACATCAACCCCGACTCATCGGCTTAGATTTTTACCGAGATTTTCAGGCACAACCAGAGTTAGCGGAGCGTTTTCGGCAAACCCAGAATCTGATTGCGCTTTGTAAAGCGAGTTATCAGGATGAACAGGGTAACCGGAGACAGGGTAATCCTCCGCCCAGTGAAGTTCCGATGGAGCGTATTGGATTTAATGATGTCTCTGAGGATGGTGAGCTAATGGTGCGCCGTCACTTGCTCTCAATAACACCAGACCCAGAGTTTTGCAACACACCAGAGGCATTTAGCTTGGTTCTAGCTCGTAAGTACCTGGAAGCCGAGGGAATTTCCTATACATCTCGCCGCGATGACGAAGGTGACTATCTGCGAGATATGCAGTTTGGCGATACCGCAATCCCGGAACTTCGGGGCGATGGCAGTCCTTACCAAGACATCTACAAACTGGGGGGCTATCAAACCTTACTCAACTACCGCGCCCACAAAGGTGACCCCAACCAGTTTGCGCCAACGGTTAGCCTAGAGGATGTTCTCAATGGCAAGGTATCTGCCGCAGATATTCAAGACCGGATTGTGATGATTGGTTACACGGATCTGGCGGATAAAAGTGCTGACCTTTGGAATACTCCCTACGGTAATATGCCGGGAGTGATGGTGCAAGCTCAGATGGCAAGTCAAATTATCAGTGCGGTATTAGATGAGCGTCCCTTAATTTGGTGGTTACCCTTTTGGGGCGAAACGTTGTGGATTTTTGGCTGGTCTACGGTTGGGGGTTTGGTTATCTGGTTTTGTTCTCGCTCGTTGGCGCGAGGGGCTGCTGGTGCTGTCGCTACAGTGGTCGGTTTGTATGGTGTATGCTACCTCATCCTTGTCAGTCAGAGTGGTTGGGTACCCTTAGTGCCTCCAGCGATCGCCATCGTGGTGACTGGAGGCGGTGTGGGTTATCTAACCTATCGACGGCGACAAGCTTAGACATCAATGTAGAGTTAGGAGTTAATGGAGATGAACGGGTTATCACGCGATCGCAAATCTGTCCTGATTTTGATTTTCAGTACGGTGTTGTTCCTGTCTATGCTACCCTTCGACAGTCCCCCAGCCCAGGCGCAGAGAGGGTTTTTGGATCTTTTTCGCCGGGAGCCTAAACCAGGCCGCCCCTCTGGGCGATCGCGGGGTGGAGCGATTCGGGATGAATTCTGTTTCGCTGGAACTAGCCAGCCTTTAACGGCTCTAGTCTCGAAGGAAAATCTGGGGACAACCGTTTCTGCCTATCCTACTCTTTGGTTTTACCTACCTTTGGATCATTCGGAGAGGACAAAAGCAAGATTCGTGCTATTTGATCAAAATCAACGCCTTATCCTTGACCAAAAAATGGCGTTACCGGATGCGCCGGGGATTGTTAGCGTGAAACTGCCGGAGACTGAAACGCCTTTAGAAGTGGGCAAACGCTACAAGTGGTATTTCCAAGTCCTGTGCGATGAGCAGGAACGCTCACGAAACCCATGGGTTAGTGGTTGGGTGGAACGGGTGGAAGCGAGTTCTGAGTTGGTTCGCCAGTTAGAAAGTTTACCTGAATCTGAGCAATATCGGGCGTATTTAGACCATGGTATTTCTCAGGACGCGCTGACGCAGCTAGCTTGGCATCGCTCTGTCCATGCAGAGGCTTGGATGAGTCTGTTGGACTATTTTGAGCTAGAAGAGGTTGCTGATGCGCCTGTTACTCAACTTAATTAGATTAGAACTATACTAGCCCAACCCAGTCATGACTCAGACTCCTGTCAAAAACCTAACCTTTGAAGATTATGTCACCTACGATGATGGCACAGATAACATCTATGAATTGGTGGATGGAAAGCTAGTCATGGTTCCACTACCAACTGCCGATCATAGGGATACGATTGATTTACTCTTGGATGTCTTCAGAGAACAAATCCGTCGCTATCGTCAACCCTGGAAAGCCAAGGACAAAGCTGGGGTGTACACGGGAAAACACCCGGTTACCGGAAAAGATCGTTCACGCACCCCAGATGTCTGTGTCATGACAGCAGCGCAGTGGGCTGAACTGAAAGCAGATAAGCGATCGGCGGCTGTGTTGAAAACGCCACCCCTTTTAGTGGTTGAAGTCGTTAGTCCCGGATCTAAAAAAATCGATTATGAACAGAAATTGGCGGAGTACAAGGCGATAAAAATCCCCGAATATTGGATTGTAGACTTACGCAACTCTCAGGTTTGTGTGCTGTTATTGACAGAGACAGGATATAAAACAACCGTCTTTACGGGATATCAGCGGATTATCTCTCCGACATTTCCCGAACTAGCATTAACAGCTTCTCAGCTATTGTCGGCTTGACACTCAAAACCAACTTCCCACTAAGACATAGGCAGCCCAGAAGAGGGGGGCTTGGTAGTTGTAGTTTATGTCTTGTAACATCGCCTGTTGCGCTCGTCGTAGGGCTTCAGCGCGAGACACTCCCGGTTGTCCTAAGTGTTGGTAGAAGGCTTCGGTGAAGGTAACACTGGAGAGATCATCCAAACTCCAGAGAGACGCGATCGCACTGCGGGTTCCTGCCTGAATTGCGGCTCCGGCAATTCCCAGTACGGCTCGATTGCTGCCTGTGGCGGTGCGGCAGGCACTGAGCAGGAGGAGTTCAATCCCTTGGGTTGTGGTGGACTGTTGGCGGCGAAATAATTGGCTAAATTGGTCTAAGGGGATCTTCCCGTCAGCGGCGAGAATAAAGGTGTCTTCTGGCTTTTCTCCAAATAGACCGTGAGTGGCTAGGTGTACGATATCGAAAGTCGAGCGCTCTAGGCGTTGTTCTAATGCGGTTTTGGTGAAATTTTTGTCTCGGATGAAGGTAACGGGAATGCCTACGGCTTTGATTTTGTCTAACTCGTCATTGGCTTTGTCTAACTTGGCGAAGTTACCCACCTTTGGCGGTGGTTCAGTTAGACTGGCGGCGAGTACATCCATCCGGTTTCGCTCTAGCTGATGAGAATCCCGTACTTCTAGCCCCATTAATAGGGCAGTGGCATAGGTTTGAACCAGATATTTTTCCCCGTCGTAAAGCGCTGCCATGGGAATGTTCCGCAGGGGTTCATCCAGGACAAAAATTAGGGTTTTGATCCCCTGGCGTTCCAGGTAGGGGCGTGCTGGTTTGATTAACCCGTTGTAGAGGGTTTGCCCATCCTCTTTGATAGCTGGGTTGGTGAAGGGATCTTGGAGATTGCTGCGGAATCGTTTTACAGTGGTTTCCACCTTTTCCCTGGATAAGTCAGGGGAGCGATAATGAACTAGATTGGCTTCGTCCGGTAACTTGAGGATGACTTCGATGCGGTCTTTGAGTACAATCGGGTAAATAATGGCAGCCGTTGGGTCTTTTTCATCGACTACTTGGTCAACTTGTACCGTTGAATCCAAACAGGCGGATTGAAAGAAGTTTTCTAGTTCTGCCACCTGTAATGCCTCGATCACCTGACGGGCTTGTTTCAGGTTCTCTTGGCTAGGTTCGCTGATGCCTTGAGGGGATAGGAGCAAATCTACGAGTTCCCGATAGACGGGTTCAACTTTGTCTCGGAACGTAAATTTGATATCGGGGTTGGCGGCAACTAAGTCTCCTCGCAGGAGTTTTAGGGTGTTGTAGGCGCTGGTGTAGGCGTTGGTGGCGGCTTGGGGTTTCTCCTGTGCTTTTAAGAGTCGTCCCAGTTGCCATTGCCATTGATAGGCGACTTCTGGGGTATTTTTGGCTTGTGCCAAGGCTTGTCGGGTGAGGCGTTCAGCGTCCTGCCATTGTTGGGCTGTTTCGTAGAGGTATCCCAGGTAGCCGAGGGCATAGGATTCGGCTACGGTGTCTTTGATGCGTTGTGCCTGCTGTTGGGCATGGGTGAGAATCTGGGCGATTTCTGGGGCAGATAGGGTGGGGTTCAGTTGAGTTTGATGGTGGGTGAGGGTTTGGGCAAAGTGAATTTGGGCATAGATGGCGGGGCGAGTGGTGGGTAGGTTTTGGGCGAGTTCCTGGAGTTGGGGGATTAAGGTAGTGGCGGGTTGCCTTTGGTTGGTTTCTAGGAGTAGGTCGAGTTGATTGACAGATGCCTCAAATTGTGCATTGGGGGAAATAGCGCTGGCAGCGGCTTGTTGATAGTAGTCGATGGCTTGCTCATTCTGCTCTTGGGACTCTTGGGAACGCGCGGTGTTGCCTAAGCCGAGTAAGGCGGCGCTGATATCGGCGGGGGAGTTGAGGGTGCGGGCGATATCCAGGCTTTTCTGGAGTGTTTTTTTGGCTTCTTTGGGGCTACCGAGGGAGCGGTGTAGGTTGCCTAAGTTGGCGTAAGTGGCGGCTTTCAGGGAATTGTCGGGTTGGGTTTTTAAGGTGGTTTGTCTCAGTTGCTCTAGGGTGGTACGGGCGCGACGGTATAGCCCTAAGGCTCGCAGGGCGAGGGCTTGGTTAATTTGGCTGCGAATGATCCCCGGTTCGTCGGGGATTTGGCGGTAGAGTTGGGTGGCGTGCTGCCAGGTTTTCAGGGCGTCTTCGGCTTCCCCTTGAGCCAGTTGCAGAGTGCCTTGGGTGTTGAGGGCTTGTGCCTGCACCCGGAGATGTTCTGGGGTATTGGCGGGGATGGTGTCTAGGAGGGCGAAGCTTTGCTCCATGGCTTGATTGGCTTGATCCGATTCTGCCAATTCCTGATAGGCGAGTGCCAGGTTACTCAATGTCATTGCCTGGTTGAGGGGTTCTCCTTGAGTCTGGTAGGCGGCAGCAGCTTGTTGCCAAGCGTCTAGGGCGGCGGCAAATTGTCCAGCTTGATAGTAGGTTTTGCCTTGTTGGAAGAGGGTGAGGGCGTTGTTGGAGGTAGGGAAGGGGGGAGGATTCAAAGCCTTCTCAAGAGCAGGAGAGAGGTTTTCCAGATCCGGTGAGTCAAGGGAACGAAGGGAGTTGGGGGGAATCAGGGAGGCTGAGGGAGAGGTTACATGAGTTGTATTGGGTGTCAGGGTGTCTGTCAGGGGAACAATGGCAGTAGCGGGCGTCCAGTCTAGGTAGAATCTCAGTAGAGTGAGACTGAGACCCATGCCAACGTAGCACAGGAGTTTGTACAGTTTTGGGCGGCGGGTTGGTTGGGATTTGGACATTTTATATCAAGTTGCCTTCCATCGAACAGGAGACGTTTCACGGTTGAACAGTAACGGTAAGGCGTTCGCGTTGAGCGGCAAACCAAAGACAAGCGAGGATGTCGGTTTGAGTCAGATAGGGAAAGTCTTCTAGAATTTCCTCTTGACTCATGTCGGATGCGAGGTATTCTAAAATATCGTAGACGGTGATTCGCATCCCTCGAATGCAGGGCTTACCGCCACGTTTTCCCGGTTCTAAGGTGATGATGTCTTGGTAATTCATGGGTTTTGTCGGGTTTTGCAGGTTGGTTGGCGTCTATGCTAACTGCCTATCCTGTAGAGACGTTGCATGCAACGTCTCTACATCAGCGCCCTTCCTGACAAGATGGGTGGGGTTGCCATGCTCCCTGGGAATTGGCGGTTGGGACATTGGCGACGAGGGTAACGTTACCTTGTTCGTCAATAATCCAGCCTTGGGCTTCTACGATGCGTTTGGGGGAAGCGGGGGGAGTTGGGGTTGGGGTTGGCTGGGTGGTGGTGCTGTTGATGGGTGTGCCTAAGTCGGCTAGCGGTTGTTCTGGGGTGAGAATATCGGTGGGGCTAGGGGGGAGTCCGTCGCGTCCAGTTACAGTAAATTCATTATTTCCGCTTCCGGTTGGGGAGCAGGTTTGGTCGAGTTGGGGGGCGGCGGTGTCGGTGGGAAGTTCGATTAGTCCCTGGCTGGGGTCAATCACCAGGGAATTGATAGTGATTTGACCTGGGGTACCAAACTCGGAACTGGCATCAATATCATTGGTGCGGTTACCGTCTATCGCTTTCCGTTCTTCGATGCCGTAGATACCAAGGGGGGCAGTAATGGTGATGTTGCCGCCAGTACCCTGGTTGGCTTTAGCAATGATGTCGCTACCGTTTCTGTTGGATGGTCGGGCAAAGAGAATGCCAGTGTTGGCGGTTAGGTTAATGGTGACGTTACCGCCATCGGCATCGCCAAAGGCTTCGGCAGAGATGAGGCTTTCATTCTCTAGGCGCAACAAATCTCTTAGGGTCAGTGTAATTTCAGCTCCCGTTTGGTTATCACTGCTGCCCGTTTGTGCCGTGATTCGTCCATTATCTAAGAGAAGGCTATTGGCGGTGATGTCGAGATTTCCAGCTTGTCCTTGGCGGCTGCTGACGGTTACTTGAGCGCCATCTTCAATACTGAACTGCCCTGTAGTAATGTTGACATCCCCAGCACGACCACCATTAGTCGCTTCCGCTAGGATACCACCACGACTATTCTGGTTTTCATCGGTAAACGTGCCACTCAAGTTGACAGACTCTGTTGCCTCTACAGTGACACTGCCTGCTTTTCCGCTTTGAGTTGATGTTGAAATTAAGCTATCACTGATTTGTAGGGTCTGTAGTCCCTGTAAGTTGATGTCTCCACCTTCCTCTGCTGAGACATTACTCGCTGAAATTTCAGCACCATTTTCTAGTCTCAGTTGAGAGGCATTGAGGGTAATACCACCAGCGTTACCACCATGGGTTGCTTCTGCTGATACCTGCATATTTCCTGCAATCCCCCCTGTATTTTTCCTGCTGTTATTCTGTGCAGACAATCCACTGCTGACAAAAGCACTGTCTGTCCGCGACACCTGAAGCTGATAATCTCCGGTTGAATTCTCTGAAAATGGCTTTACCTGAATAAAGTAAGTGCCAGGTTGACTAAAAGTGAAACTAAGATAAGAGTCTAAGAATTTATTTTCACTTCCTGATGCACCTAACTCAGGAGATGCGTCATCGTTGGACGCCAGTTCTTCGTCTTGCTGATTGAGAAGTGTCAGTACTGTGTCTACCTGGCTGTCAGCACTATCAATATCAAAGATGATGCGAGTTCCTGCTGATCCCACTTTAAAGCGGTATACATCGAAATTGTCCTTTTCTTCTAGCTTTCCGGAAATAGATACATAGGGAATCTGGCTGGAGAACTCGACGTTAGGATTTGACGGCTCACCTTGACTATCAAGGCTAAAATTAGCATCAATATTTTCTGCCTGCGCTGATTTGTTATTTGGTGTGTCTCCTTCATTAAAATTTGGGTTATCGGAGAGTTGAGGCGAAGGTGGCACACTGGAATTCGCGCCATTGATATTCACTGCATCTGCCTGGATCATAATATCGCCTCCCCCACCTGTTGATCCTAAAGCTACAGCAGTATTCACAGTACTGTTCCCTTCTAAGGAAATAGAGCCTCCAGCCTCTAGCATGACCGTTCCTGCATTTCCTTTGCCACCTGTAATACTGAAGATGTTGCTATTCGTTAATGAAATTGAATCTTTTGCTTCAACTGTCACGTTACCGGCATTTCCTGCTCCAAAAGTGGCTGTATCGATTAAGGAAAATTCGGTTAACTTAACAGATCGAGCAATAATTTTGATATCACCTCCTCTACCCATTGCTCCTGGTTCTACAGAGGTAAATAGACGGCTTGCCCGAAGTAAGACAGAATCCTTTACATTTATGTCAATGAAGCCTGCCTCTCCCTTACCTGTAATGGGGGTAATTAGATCGGAATTATCTAAAATAACTGACTCCGCTTCAATCCTGATATCACCTCCATTCCCATTACCCGTCCCCTTATCAGAAACGACACTGGTATTAATATTACCGTTAGTCGTGATGTCACCGCCGTCAGCCGTTAGAGAAATCGCTCCTCCATCTCCAGAGGTGGAGGAGGAGTCAGAAGATGAGGTGGAGGAGGAGTTAAGACTACCGTTAGTCGTGATGTCACCGCCGTCAGCCGTTAGAGAAATCGCTCCCCCATTTTCAGAGGTGGAGGAGGCGTTAGAGTCAGAGAAGGAGAAGGAGTTGAGACGACCGTTAGTCGTGATGTCACCGCCGTCAGCCGTTAGAGAAATCGCTCCCCCATCTCCAGAGTCAGAAGATGAGGTGGAGGAGGAGTTGAGACTGTCGTTAGTCGTGATGTCACCGCCGTCAGCCGTTAGAGAAATCGCTCCCCCATTTCCAGAGGTGGAGGAGGCGTTAGAGTCAGAGAAGGAGAAGGAGTCAGAGGAGGAGTTAAGACTACCGTTAGTCGTGATGTCACCGCCGTCAGCCGTTAGAGAAATCGCTCCCCCATTT